>JAFUDL010000141.1 GCA_017459225.1 Kiritimatiellia bacterium | reverse complement strand
TTCAAGGTGGTGGTCTTTGGCGGTGCAGATGACGATGAAGACCTTGGCGGCGTGCAGTTGTGGAAGAACGGGCCGTACTGGGCGGAGTGCAACGTGGGTGCTTCCAAGCCCGAGGATTACGGCTACTACTTCTGGTGGGGCGACACGGTGGGGTACACCCGAAGCTTGGGAACATGGACTGATTACGGAAGGGGTGATGGCTCTGGTTATTATTCCGGCGTGACGTGGGTATCAAGCGCGGGCGAGCAAATGAGCAGTAGCCTATTCTCGCCTTCGTCGTGTCCGACCTACCGCAAAAACAATTCGGCGCTTTTCTCGGCAGGGTATATCGATTCGACTGGAAATCTCGTGGCGGCGCACGATGCGGCGACGGCGCATCGTGGTGCTCCTTGGCGCATGCCAACGGACGCGGAATTCGCCGCCCTCATCGAGAATTGCATCACCACGTGGATCACTACCAATGGCGTGTCCGGGCGATTGGTGACGGGTAAGGATGCGTACGCGGACAGGAGCATCTTCCTTCCGGCCGCCGGCTACGGCTACGACTCGGGCCTCGGCAGCCCCGGCTCGTACGGCAACTACTGGTCGTCTACGCCGGATTCGGGCGGTTCCCTCTACGCGTGGTACCTCTACTTCAATTCGAGCGACTTCTGCCGGAGCGGCAGCAGCCGCTACTACGGGCGGTCCGTTCGTCCCGTGCGAGGATTTGCCGAATAGCGCGCGAATTGCGCGCGTATTCGATTTATTCTGATTCATTTGATTCATTCTGCCATGGCGTCGTTTGAGCAGATAATCAAGTTCCCTCCGGGTGAGCTGTGGGGGCTGCTTCGCAGTTCGCGCTTCGCGCTCACCCAACCTGATTGCTTCGCGACAGGCGCATCAACTCGCCCGCGCATCTGTCCATCTATTTTGCAAGAATCTTAATATAATTGTATCGTTTTTGATTGGGCTAAGGGCACGGGCGAGTTAGCCCGTGCGCCAAAGGCAAGTTGTTGCCAATTATCAGAAGGCCCGGCGGTGAATTTCGCAGATGCGCCCAATTCACTCAATTCAATGCTTTTCTGCTTGCGCCTGATGTTCGCATTTTGGTAGAATGTAACTGTTGAATCTCTCTGCCGCACAATGTGAGTTTTGCGGGTTTTGGCAGGCTGTGTGGCTTGGCCCGTGAATGTACGAACGAGGGGTTCTGCAACTACCTCAAGGAAAAGGCAATGATGAACTGCAAGGTGGTGAAGAGACTGGTCGCTTCGGCAGCTGCTGCGGCGGCGTTGTCGGCGTATTCGGCGGACCGCACGATCAGCGCGAACTACACACTTTCCGCAGACGAGACGGTCGATGGCGTGCTCACCATCGCAGACGGAGTGACCGTCGATCTGAACGGACACAACCTCAGCGTGAAGGGGCTTGCCGGTGACGGCACGATCACCGCAGGCGCCCAAGACCTCACCTCGCCAGACCCGAACGGCGAGCGCGTGTGGACTCCCACGGTGATCCAGGCCGGTGCGGTAATCAATCTCTTCAACAATTCCTACAGTTATGCCAACAACAACGACACTCGCGTGCTTGTGCACAAGTCCAAGTTGCCGCTTGCCGTGACGTATGACTTCTGGGCGGATTCGCCGAAGAAGATTGACATGTACAAGGTGTACTGGGGACCGAACAACTACAATGCCCGCGGACCCAAGACATGGACGTTCGAGGGGTCCAATGACAACCTCACGTGGACGCTGCTTGATTCGCAGGACGGAGAAACATGGCCCAAGAACCAGCTTACGCGCACCTATGCATTCGCGAACTCCACCGCCTACCGCTACTACCGCATTTCGTTCACGGATTCAAGCGACACGAGCACGGCCAACAACGGCCCATATCTTGAGCTCGTCCAGCTCGAGTACTTCGACTCGTCCGCAGTGCCGGAGATTCCGCCGGAGTTGCGCATAAACGTCCCGGCGGGCGAATCCGCAACAAACTCCACCGTCTCGATCTTCGGCAACGTTCGCCTTGTGAAGGAGGGCGCGGGCGAGTTCGTGGCCGCAAAGGCCGGGCAGATGTATTCGGGAGGAAACCACATCGCCGCTGGAACGCTCAGGCCGATCGCGCTAGCAGACCAGATCTTCGGCGAGAACGGTTCGGACATCTCCGTCGATGCCGGCGCGGTCTTCGACATCAACGGCTCCACACGCTGCTCGCCCTATCATTACACGCTGAACGGCGGCACTCTGGTGAACACTGGCGCCGCTTTGGCAAGCAACCACCTTCAGCTTGGCGACACAACGCTCACGGCGGACTCGTTTCTCGAGTCTCCGAAGGCCGTGGGCTTCTACAAGGTAAGCGCCCAGCCGCTATCCATCGATCTCGGCGGACACGTCCTTGACGTGACGGTGGGCGACTCGACGCGCTTCATAAACGCCGGCATATCCAACGGAACACTGCGCATAGTGCGCGGCACGGGCGGCAACACCGTCTATTTCAACAACGGAGAAACGCGTGCCGGCAATTCGACGTTCGACATCGACGCGCATACCGGCGCATATCATGACGTGACGGTCAGCAACCTTCTGCTGCGTGCGGGATTCACCGCGCATTCGTCCGCCACCGCGAGCGGCGTGTACAAGGTCCACGGCACGTTCAGGACTGAGACGCAGAATTTTCCGTTCGTGAAGATGATGGACGGCTCCACCTTCGACATGAAGTCGTGGAACGGCGTGTTCAACGTGGCGAGCGTCAGCACGAATCCAAGCATGCTTAAGGTCTTGTTCGACGAAGGCGCAACCGTCACGATTGACATCGCGGGGCGTGCTCCCGCAGTCGGCGACTGTCTGATTGAATGGACGGAAAAGCCGGTGGACGTCACGTTCCAGTTCGACTCCGCCACCGCTGCAGGCGGCGTTCAGCCCGTCGCCACGGAGCTTGGGCTTTTCTACGGCTGGCTCGACAACGTAGCCGAGAAGGCGTGGTGGACCGGTGGTGCGAACGACGGAGATATCTCGAACCCGCAGAACTGGATATGCAAGAACGCTGCTGGCAATACGCTAGAGAACAGCCTTCCGGGCGACATGACGCGCGTGTATCTGGAAGGCGCGCTCAACGTGCAGATTCCCGTGGAGAGCGGTTTCGTTTGCGGCGACTGCATCATGACCAACAGCGCTCTCGCGGCGGACTGCGACCTGCGCGGTCTCGGCACGAGGCTTCGCGTGGCTGAGAATGCGACGATCAATCTGTGCGGACGCCGCCTCTACGTTCCTGCGCGTGCCCTAACAGGCACCTGCACCGTGAAGGACGCCGAAGTCGATCACGCCCTTGACCTCACCACGACTGACGCATCGCGCGTGTCGTCCTCGTTCTTCAACGGCGGCAACACGCCGGCGAGCAATCTCTTCAACAACAACTACGTGCACGGCGACAACACGAAGCGCGTGCTCGTTCCGAAGGCGGACTGGCCGCTGGTCGTAACGTACGACTTCGGCGAAGGCAAGGTGGTGGATGCGTACAGGATGTGGGCCGGCCCCCAGAGCGAAATCAAACGCATGCCAAAGCGCTGGAAGTTCGAGGGATCGGACGACGGCGAGAGCTGGACGCTTCTGGACAAGCGCTGCAGCGAGTTCCTGTGGCCGTCCACGAACGCCCACCGCACGTATTCGTTCTCCAACACTACGGCGTACCGCCGCTACCGCATCACCCTGGAGGAGAATTGCGGCGGCGCCGACATCTACGGCACGTATCTCGAGCTCGTGCAGCTCGAGTATTTCAACCTGAAGCCCACGCAGGGCGAGTTGCACATAGAGGCTGTTGCGGGCGACAGCCTTGAGCTCGCCGGCCTCACGCTTGCAGGCAATATGCGCCTCTTTTTCGGAAGTCCTGCGGGAGCTGGCTCGATCCGGCTTTCGAAGAAGGGGCAGACATACGTGGGCGGCACGGAGGTGACTACCGGAATGATCTTGGTAGGCACAGGAACCGCATCGCTAAACAACTCCGACCTGCTGGGCGAGAAGGGCGGCGAAGTCCTTGTGCGCGGCGACAACTCGGGCAATTACACCGGGACGAGCGGAACAATTGACTTTGGGCAGCGCATCGGATACACCGGGTACAAGTACGTGCTGGACGGTGGAACGATCTGCAACAGCGGCGACGACGTCGTCACCGATCTTCGCCTCGACTCGGATTCGTACATGAAGACTACGCCGGACGTCGGTTCCGGCATCCCTTTCGGAATCTGCAGCTCCAACCGCGTGGCATACGCCGACCTCAACGGACATGAGCTCTCGGTGCGGGTTGCTGGCGGAAGATTCTTCGCTCTTCAGAACGCCACGCTTGAGAACGGCAGTCTGTTCATCAGGGAAGGCGGCTGGTTCGCGACCACCAACAACGTCATCGCCACGAACAACGTGACGCTGACGGTACACAGCGCTTCTTCCATCGAGGGAAATTTCTCCGTGAGTGGCTACAGGTCCACTCTGGCCATTCCCGATTACAACCAAGGCAATGCGTCCATCAATGTCTATGAATCGTTCAATCCAGGCGAATCGGGGCTGTACCACGGCGCGACCCTGCATGATGGCGTGACGATCGATCTGAGCGGCATGGCGAAGCCACTGGAAGTGGTTTCGCCGTTCAACGCCAGCGCGGAGGGCGAGAAGACGCTGCGCTTCGAACCTGGCGCGAAGATAGGCGTAACCCTCGGCGGGCGCAAGGTGCCGGAGGACGTGCCGGTGATCTCGTGGGACGAGACCACGAAGCCTGATGCGACGGTCAAGTTCGTTCCGCGCGACGGGAAGCGCAATATCATGTTTGTCGTGATGGAAGATGGTCTTTACGTAGAATCGTCTGGACTCGTGATCTTGATGCGATAGCAGTTGGTCATTGTGGGATTTTGAGATTGTGGCATTATGACAACTTTCACTTTTCTTCATTTTCCCCCTTGCGCAACGGCAAGGTCTGTGGTACAATATACGCCGTTTTCCTCAATGGGCCTGTAGCTCAACTGGATAGAGCATCAGACTACGAATCTGAGGGTTGTAGGTTCGACTCCTGTCAGGCCCGCCATTCGGAAAGCACCAGATTGCGGGGTGGAGCAGCCTGGTAGCTCGTCAGGCTCATAACCTGAAGGTCGTTGGTTCAAATCCAGCCCCCGCTACCAATCTGGAAATCCGTCAGACGCGCAATAACCTTCAGTAGGAGAAGGTACGCCGTAAGGCTGACGAAAACACGCCTATGGAAAATAGCAATTTCATCGTAGGCATATTCTAGCATTAACTATTCCAAAGAACCACGAGCCACGAACCCCCACGAGCAATTCCGATTTTCCGCTTGATGGAATGTCGGGAAGGGTGGTATAATTGGCGTAGTTGTTTTAACGGCGACAAGGAGAATGGAAACATGGAAAGGCTAAGCTACGTCACGCTCGAAAAGGCAGGATATGACGGGTATCTGCTGAAGTCGGCGCCCGAACGCGTACTGCAGTTCGGCGAGGGCAACTTCCTGAGGGCGTTCGTGGACTACTTCATCGACCGCCTCAACGAGGAGGCCGGCTTCAACGGCAAGGTGTGCCTACTGCAGCCAATTCCCGGCGCGGACGCCCTGCGCGATGCGATCAACGCGCAGAATGGACTCTACACGCTCTATCTGCGCGGCTTCGAAGGCGGGAAGAAGGTGAACGCGAAGCGCGTTATCTCCAGCGTTTCGCGCTGCATAAACCCGTATGTGGATTTCAAGGCGTTCCTTGCGAACGCGTCCAACCCCGACCTCCGCTTCATCGTCTCAAACACAACCGAGGCGGGAATCGCCTACGATCCCGCGTGCAGGCTCGAGGATGCGCCGCCATCAAGCTTCCCCGCGAAGCTCACGCGCTTCCTCTACGAACGATTCCGGCTTTTCGGCGGCGAGAAGGGGAAGGGGTTCATCATCCTCTCGTGCGAACTTATCGACCACAACGGTCGCGAGCTGAAGAAGTGCGTTGAGAGGTACATATCGGACTGGGCGCTGGGCGAAGACTTTGCCCGCTGGGTGGACGGGGAGAACGTGTTCTGCTCCACGCTCGTCGACCGCATAGTGACGGGTTTCCCACGCGCCGAGGCGGCGTCCATCAACGAGGCGAACGGATATGAGGACGACGTGATCGACACGGGCGAATGCTTCGGCTTCTGGGTGATCGAGGGTCCGCAGTCCATAGCCGCCGAGCTTGGCCTCGACAAGACCGATCTGCCCATCATCGTGGTTGACGACCACACCCCCTACAAGCAGCGCAAGGTGCGCATCCTCAACGGCGCGCACACCTCGTTCGTGCTCGGCGCGTACCTCAAGGGCTTCAACATCGTGCGCGACTGCATGAACGACGACGGCGTGAGAGGCTTCATGGAGGATACGATCTACAACGAGATCATCCCCACGCTCGATCTGCCTGAGGCCGATCTCAAGGACTTCGCGCACGCCGTGACCGAGCGCTTCAAGAACCCGTTCATCGACCACCATCTGCTCGACATCTCTCTCAACTCCGTATCGAAGTGGCGCGCGCGCTGCCTGCCGAGCGTCAAGGGCTACTTCGCCAAGTTCGGCCGTCCGGCGAAGAACCTGTCGTCGTCGTTCCGCTCGCTCGTTGAGTTCTACTCGCGCGGCGAGAGGTGGAACGAGGCGCACAACGCGCTCGAGGCGAAGCGCGGCGACGAGACTTATCTCGTGAGGGACGACGCGAAGGTGCTGGAGTGGTTCCTTGCGAACAGGGCTCTTCCGCTCGACGAGCTCGTGGCGAAGTGTGCGGCGAATGCGGACTTCTGGGGCGAGGACATACGCGCATATCTCTGACCATGGACTCGATCAGAATACATCCTGCGGACAACGTAGAAGTGCTTCTCAAACCGCGCGGCGACGTTCCCGCCGGCCACAAGCTGGCCCTCCGCGACATACGTGCGGGCGAGAAGATCGTGAAGTACGGCTTCCCCATCGGCGTCGCAACTCGCGACATTGCGAAGGGCGAATGGGTGCACACCCACAACGTGCGCACCACGCTCGACGAGAAGGCGGAATACCTCTACGCGCCTTCGGCGGCACCACGCCTTTCCGCTCCTGCTGCCTTTGCGGACGCTTCGTTCGACGGCTACACGAGGCCTGGCGGCAGAGCCGGAATCCGCAACGAGATATGGATCGTGCCCACCGTGGGCTGCGTGAACTCAGTGGCCAGCGCGCTCGCGGCGCGTGCGCAGCGGTTCGTAGGCGGCGCGGTGGAGGGAGTGTATGCCTTCGAGCATCCGTACGGGTGTTCGCAGACCGGGGCAGACCACGCGCGCACGCGCAAGCTGCTCGCGGCCCTCTGCCGCCACCCGAACGCGGGCGGCGTGCTGGTGCTTGCGCTCGGGTGCGAGAATCTCACGCCGGAGCAGTTCCGCGAGGAACTTGGCGATGTGGACGAAGCACGCGTGAAGTTTCTTGTTTGCCAGGAGGTTGAGGACGAGCTTGCGGAGGGGGAGCGTCTTCTTGAGAAGATCGCGCGCGCGATGGGTGGAGACAGGCGAGAACGGCTGCCCGCCTCGAAGCTCGTGGTGGGCATGAAGTGCGGCGGCAGCGACGGTCTCTCGGGCATAACGGCGAATCCGGCCGTCGGCAGGTTCAGCGACATTCTCGTGTCGCTCGGCGGCTCGACCGTTCTCACGGAGGTGCCGGAGATGTTCGGTGCCGAGCCGATGCTCTTCAATCGCGCCAAGTCGCGCGAGGTGTTCGAAAGGGCGGTGAAGATGGTCGCCGACTTCAAGGCGTACTTCACGGCGCACGGCGAACCCGTGTACGAGAATCCGAGCCCGGGAAACAGGGCGGGCGGAATAACGACGCTTGAGGACAAGAGCTGCGGCTGTGTGCAGAAGGGCGGCAGTGCGCCGGTGGTGGACGCGATAGACTACGCCGACGGCGTGTGCAGGCAGGGCCTCAGCATGATGTCCGGCCCGGGCAATGACCTCGTTTCCGCCACTGCCCTCACTGCGGCCGGCGCGCAGCTCATCCTCTTCACCACGGGCCGCGGCACGCCGTTCGGCGCGCCCGCGCCAACTGTGAAGATCGCCACCAACACGCCGCTCTTCGAGAGGAAGCGGGGATGGATGGACTTCAACGCGGGCACGGTTGCGGACGGCGACGAGACTCTCGACGCGGCCGGCGAGCGGCTTTTCAGGCACGTTCTCCGCGTCGCCTCGGGCGAACGCACGAAAAGCGAGCGCATGGGCGCCAGGGGAATCGCGATCTTCAAAACCGGTGTCACTCTGTAGCCAGTTTTTAATGCGTTAACCCTGGTATTGACATCGCCCCGCCGTTTTGATACACTATTACCCGTTTTTCCATCGGGGGAAAAGTCTTCCGAAGGCACTACTAAGGAGTAAAAAAGAAATGGCTATCAAAGTTGGCATCAACGGCTTCGGCCGCATCGGCCGCATGGTTTTCCGCGCGGCGGTTGAGAACTTCGCGAACGACATCGAGATCGTCGGCATCAACGACCTTCTCGACCCTGACTACCTCGCGTACATGCTCAAGTACGATTCCGTGCATGGCATCTTCAAGCACGACATCAAGGTCGACGGCACGAACCTCGTCGTTGACGGCAAGGCGATCCGCCTGACCGCCGAGAAGGATCCGGCCGCCCTCAAGTGGAACGAAGTCGGCGCCGAGATCGTCGTCGAGTCCACCGGTCTCTTCCTCACGGACGAGAAGGCCCGCGCCCACATCACGGCCGGCGCTAAGAAGGTCATCATGTCAGCTCCCTCCAAGGACGCGACCCCGATGTTCGTGTATGGCGTGAACCACACGACTTACGCCGGCCAGGACATCATCTCCAACGCTTCCTGCACCACGAACTGCCTCGCGCCTCTCAGCAAGGTCATCCATGAGAAGTTCGGCATCAAGCGCGGCCTGATGACGACGGTGCACGCCGCCACGGCGACGCAGAAGACGGTTGACGGCCCGTCCAAGAAGGACTGGCGCGGTGGCCGCGGCATCCTCGAGAACATCATCCCGTCCTCGACTGGCGCCGCCAAGGCCGTCGGCAAGGTCCTCCCCGACCTCAACGGCAAGCTCACCGGCATCTCCATGCGCGTTCCCACGAGCGACGTCTCGATCGTCGACCTCACGGCCGAGCTCGAGAAGCCCGCCACGATCGAAGAGATCAAGGCCGCCGTCAAGGAGGCTTCCGAGGGCTCCCTCAAGGGCATTCTCGGCTACACCGAGGACGCGGTGGTCTCCACCGACTTCCGCGGCGACGCCCGCACGTCGATCTTCGACGCCGACAAGTCCATGTGCCTCGATCCCACCTTCGTGAAGCTTCTCTCGTGGTATGACAACGAGTGGGGCTATTCCAACAAGGTGCTTGAGATGGCTCGCGTCATCGCCAAGTAAGGAGTTCGGCCATACGGCTGAAATCGAGGGGCACGGCGGCAATGCCGTGCCCTTTGCTTCAAGTAGAGGCAGAGGTATAGGAAGACATGAAATACGACTTTGACGAGCCTGTGCGCCGCAGGGGAACGAACTGCGTGAAGTGGGATGTGTGCGCCGAAGGCGTGCTGCCGCTCTGGGTGGCCGACATGGACTTCCGCGCCGCGCCGGCCATCGTGGAGGCGCTGCGCCGCCGCGCCGAGGAAGGCGTGTACGGCTACGCCCTGCCGCCCGCCGCCTGGCACGAGAGCCTTGCGAAGTGGCTTGCCGCGCGTTATGGCTGGAACATCCTCCCCGAGTGGGCCGTTGACTCGACTGGCGTGCTGCCGGCGCTTGGCGCGGTGCTGCGCGCGTGCTGCGAGCCGGGCGACAAGGTGGTGCTGCAGGCGCCAGCCTACAACGGCTTTTTCCCCGTGATAGCGAGCCAAGGGTGCGAGATCAGCTGGAGTCCGCTTCGCCGTGTGCCTGCGCGCAGCGGAATGAAGGGCGACTTCACTTACGAGATGGACTTCGAGGATCTTGAGCGGAAGGTCGCCGATCCGCGCGCGAAGGTGTTTCTCATTTCGAATCCCCACAATCCCGCCGGGCGTGCATGGACGGCCGAGGAGTTACGCAAGGCGGGGGAGATATGCCGTCGTAACGGGGTGCTGGTGGCGAGCGACGAGATACATGCGGATCTGCAGATGCCGGGATCGAAGCATGTGCCGTTTGCGCTTGCGGGAGATTGGAAGCCGGGAGAGTTTGTTACGTTCTGGTCCGCCACGAAGGCATTCAACCTCGCCGGGCTTCATGCGGCCGTGGCGCTCTGTCCGGATTCCGTGCTGCGCACGAAGATCCGCAAGGCGCAGGAGGTTGGCGGATCCGGCCATCTAAACGCATTCGGGTTTGTTGCGTCCGCCGCCGCGTGGGATTGCTGTGCGGACTGGCTTGACGAGCTACGTGCGTACCTCTTTGGCAATTACGAGGCGATGATTGCCTTTCTGCGCAAGCGCATGCCCGCCGTGAAATGCACTACGCTCGAAGCCACCTATCTTGCATGGCTTGACGTTTCCGCGTTCGGCCTTCCTTCTGGCGAACTTGCCCGCAGGCTTGAAGCCGAGGCGCACGTGAAATTATCCCCTGGCTCTATCTACGCCGAGCCTCAGGGCGGCGCATTTCTGCGCGTCAATCTCGCCTCCCCGCGCGCGATGCTCATGGAGGCCCTCGAACGAGTTGCCTCCTGGTTGCCGTAATCTCACGGGGACAGTTTTTCAAGACGGGTGGCTTGAACTGCAGACTCCACGAAGAAGAGGTTTGTGAATTACATCGGATAGCATTTGAGAAAGGCCTTAAGATGAAGATCGGAATCATGGCGGTCTCGGTGGCGTGCATGGCGTTCGGTCTCGCCGTTCGCGCGGCGGACTTGCCGTTTACGGTGACGGTTGGGGGGAAAAATGTGGACGTGCAGGAAATCGCCGCGCCCGTCGTCAGGCTCAAGGGCAGAGACGCGCAACCTTATTGGTACGCGCAGTTCGATTCGCCAGGTCTGGTTGAGGTGCGCGTGAAGGCGCGCGCAGGCGTTGACAGGTTGCAGGTGCTGCCGAAGAAGGCGGCCGTCAAGGTGACGCGCACGGGTGATGACGAGGTGGCGTTCACGCTCGTGCCGCCCTGTCAGGTGGCTGTTGAGCCGAATGGACGCCATCGTGCGCTCGTCAGCGCGGCGAATCTGCCGGAGACGGACGTGCCGGACGCGAAGGACCCGAACGTCGTGTTCGTGGAACCCGGCCGCCACCGCCGCAACGTGAAACTTGCGAGCAACCAGACGCTCTACCTCGCGCCCGGCGCGGTCTTGGAGGGCAGTGTCTTCGGTGCTGGCACGAACATCGTCATACGCGGGCGCGGCGCGATCAGCGGGCTATGCTGGGGGCACTACAAAGGACCTGGCGGCCGCATGGTGCATCCCGGCGGTCTGGTGCATCCCGGCGGACACGTAGTCCACCTCGAAGGCTCGCAGATCATGGTGCGCGACATCGCGATCGTCGGCGCGTGGACCTGGTGCCTCGTGTTCGACAATGCCGAACGCGTGCTGGTGGACAACATCAAGATTCTCGGCGGACACGTGATCAACGACGACGCCATCGACATCTGCCGCAGTTCGAACGTGACGATCCGCAACTCATTCATCCGCGCGCAGGACGACACGATCGCGCCGAAGTGGTGGTGCGAGAACCTCCTCGTGGAGAAGTGCATCCTCTGGACTGACGCGGCGAACGCCTTTCGCGTGGGCTACGAGTGTCTGCCCGAGGGCGGACGTGGCTTCCGCAACCTTGTATTTCGCGATATAGACGTTCTGCATCTTTCTCTGCACAAGAACAAGCCAGAGACGTTCTGGGCGAACTGTGCGATCTTCATACAGCCTTCCAACGGGACGATGTTTGAGAATCTGCTGTTCGACGACATCCGCTTCGATTCGGTTGAACGCGGCGACATCTTCCTGAACGTGAAGACGCAGTCCATCGTCGGCACGTTGACCAGATCGAAGGAGCCTGGGCGCCTGCGCGACTGCACGCTGCGCGACATCCGCATTCCAAATCCGTTTGGCGCGGAGACGATGCGTGTGCATCTGGAGGCAAAGGACGCCGCGCATCAGATCAGCGGCGTCGTTTTCGAGAACGTCACGGGCTATGGCCGCGTCTCTGCCGTACGCACGGCTCCGCCGACAGTGCGGTAACGTGAATGTTGCGTGTGTCGCTGCGCGTTTGTTCCCATTGTATGCCGCCGTTCGCAAAACTGCTAAAATCCGCTTGATTTCAATGGGGGGGTATGATATAATTACACCATGTTAATTTTGGGATTTCCCAAAGGAAAGGAAATGCGATATGACATGTCTGGATTCCATCGTTGCGTGCGTGCGGCGGACTGATGCGGTGCGCCCCGCGAAGGCGCTGCTTGCAGCGGTTTCGGCATTCTCATTGGTGTGTATGCCGGCGCTTGCCGACGCGCCCGCAACGGCCACGTGGATCGGCGGGGGCGACCGGGCGGTCGTAACGGATCCCGCGAACTGGCAGTGCAAGGACGCCTCGGGCAATGTGATGGAAGGCGCGATTCCGGACGCTTCCGCCACCACCGTGAGCGTGACGGGCGAGACCACGTTCAACTTCCCGGCCGGGCAGACCGCGATATGGAAGTCGCTTTCCGTAAGCGGCACTGTGACGCTTGCGGCGGACTGCGACTGGCGCGGCGCGGGTTCGCTGTTCGGCGGTTTCGTGGCCGCAAACACCACGCTCAACATGAAGGGCCATAGCCTTTACGTGAAGATGCCGAACGGCGGCTCGAACAGGCGCATCAACGTGACCGACGATTCCCCCGCCGGCAGCGGCGGCCAGTTTCACATGGAAGTCGACGAGGGGACCCAGTACGGAAACAACGGCGGCTGGAACAGCGACAACGTGATCTGGTTCTCCGGGTCCGTGGAGGTGGTGAAGGACGGCAAGGGAACGTACGTGCCAAACTATGCCAACGGAGCCACCGGCATGCGCTACTATCAGCAGACGGGCGGCACGAGGATACACGACGGGCTTGTGTTCCTGGCCAACGACGCCGAGGGCACCAAGAACGAGGCGTACTACGCGCAGAACAACAGGCCCGTGTTCGGCGCCGCCGGCGCGCCAATCACCATAGATGCCGACGGCACGTTGGACTACAAGGGCATCTACGACCTTCATCTGTACAAGATGTACATCAACGGCGGCACGTTCACGAACACGCGTATGCCGAAGGAACCGGGATGGGGCTCCAACGGCGCGATCGACTTCGGCGCAGATTCCTTCGTAAACGTGGCGCGCACCGCGCACATAGGCGGTCCGTTCTTTCTGCACGGCCACACGCTCAACGCCACGATCGCGGCGGATCAGACATGGCAATGCCGCAGCGGATCGGCGGTGGACGGCACGGTGAAGCTCGCGGGCGACGGCGTGTTCCAGACGTACGACGCGATAGATGCGAGCACCAATGCCACCTACGACGTCGCGTGCGCGCTCGACATCGCGCAGCCGATCGCCGTCTCGAACTACGTGGCGCGCTACGAGGGCGATTCGAACTCGGGCACGGCGGAGTTCAGAGTGCACGGCACGTTCACGCCTGTCACCGACAACTTCTACCCCGCCACGATGCAGAACGGATCGACGATAGACCTTTCCGGGTGCAGCGGCGCATGGTCCTCTACGGGGACGTTCGGCGCTCTGAAGTTCGCCTCGGGCGCATTGGTGACGATCGACGTGGGCGCGCGCAGCATCGCGCACGGCGAGCGCGTCCTTGCCTGGAGCGCGGTTCCCGAGAACGTGGCTTTCCGCATCACTGGAACGGCAATCGCCGCAACGGAGTCCGCCCGCATCGAGGCGGACGGCGTTTACTACGACGTGCCGGACGCCAACGTGGTTGCTGTTGCGCACTGGACGGGCGCCGGCGCGCACAACGACTTCAACGATCCTGCGAACTGGGCATGCACGAATATGGTTGGCGCGGCAATGTCCGGCGCGGTGCCGGGCGAGCGCAGCAGCGTGTTCTTCGGCGCCTTCAACTTCGACCTTGCCGATGCGGCGTCCGTCGCGAAGCTCTCGACGTACCAGAGCGTGGCGCTGGAGCCGCCGGCGATGCTGACGACGGACTGCGACTGGAGCGGACTCAGCGTGAACGACGGCCTGTTCGCGGGGAAGACGATCAACCTTGGCGGACACGCGCTCAAGCTGACCGCTCCAGAAGGAATCTCGCAGCAGACGTTCACCGTCACTGACGCCGAGGAGAACGGCGGCTCGTTCATTGCGTACGTTCCCGAGGGCGCCACATTCGAGAACACGCTCATAACAATCGGCGGCACCGCCGCATTTGTGAAGGACGGCGCGGGCGTTTTCGTGGCGCATCGTTACGACCAGCCTTACACTGGCGGAAACACGGTGGCGGGCGGCACGCTGCGGTTCTTCAACGACGCAGTCGCGAACAGCTCCACATACTCGCCAAACAGGGGATACGCCAAGCCGCTTGGCCAATACGACTTAGCGGTGCGCGTGGAGGCAGGCGCCTTCTACGACATCAACGGAGTGTACGACATCAACTGCTATCCAGTCGTTCTTCGTGGCGGAACGATGACGAACGCGAAGGCGCAGACGCAGTACGCCTGGGGCAGTATCGGCAATGTGACGCTCGAGGCGGACTCGTTCATCGACGCATCGAATTCGACAGTTGTATTCTCCGGCGGGAACGCCGTCTTCAACCTCAACGGGCATACACTGACCGCGCAGTTCCCTATGACAGACGCAAAACCTCATCTATACATGTACCGCGTAGCCATTTCAAATGGCACATTCGCTGTGACCGGCAATGGCTATCTGGATTTCAATTCCGCAGCATCTGAAGCGGAAACGGCCACGCTGGACTGCGACTCCTTGATGATTTTGAACCAGTCCATCACAGTGTCGAACTACGTGGCGCGATATGCGGGCACTGACACGAGCGGACACGGCGCGTCGGCAATCCATGTCTTGTCCTCGTTCAAGCCGCTCTCCGACCGCTTCTACCGCACTGTTCTGCACGAGGGCGCCACGATCGATCTTTCGGCGCTTTCCGCTGCGATGAAGACGACTACTCCGATCGGCGCGCTGTCGTACGATGCGGCCACAAGCAACGTCACGGTCAACGTCGGCGCGCGCACACTTCAAGCTGACGAGCAGCTCATCGCCTGGGATGCGATTCCCGAAGGAGTCACGTTCACGCTTGAGGGCGACAACGTGGATGGCAGCAAGATATGCGTGATCGAGAACGGCGTGTTCTACGACGTCGCCACTGATTCGCGGCTTGTCGTCAAGGCCGTCTGGACCGGGCTCGCGGGTGATGACGACTTGTCCAACTCCGCAAACTGGTCGTGCGTCAACGCTCATGAAAACATCGTGCCCAACGGCGTGCCGGGCGCATCCGCCAAGGTGCAGATCATCGGCGCGTTCGGTGCCAGCATTCCCACCCCTGCCGCGATGCCGTGGCAGAGCGTGACATTCGGCGGCCTCAACCTCGTGGCGGACATGGACATGCGCGGCCTGGACAGTTTCTTCGCATGCGTTGACGCCACTTCCACAATCGACCTGCGCGGCCACAAGCTCTACGTCAACACGCCTAACGGGAATCCTCCTGTTGCTCTTACGGTGACCGATTCCACCACTGACGCGTCGAACCCCAGCGAGCTGCACATCACGGTGCCCGAGGGTGCCACGTTCACCAACAACCGCGTGACGCTTTCCGGCAACGTCAAGCTCGTCAAGGAAGGCGCAGGCGTGTTTACGCCGCAGGTGTTCAAGCTCGCCTACACAGGAGGAAACACCGTGGCGGGTGGCACGTTGAAGCTGTACAACACCACCAAGGACAACAGCGAATATGCGTTCGATCAGAAAAACTATCCGAATCCACTAGGCGTGTACGGCGTGCCGGTTGTGGTCGAGGACGGCGCGACGTTCGACATCAATGGCGTCTACGGCACAAACCAGCAGCATTTCCGCCTCAACGGCGGCACGTTGGCTAACAGCATCGGGCAGGGCCACAGCGGATGGGGCGGCCTTGGCAATGTGACGCTTTCGGCGGATTCCTCGGTAAACGTTGGCAACAACCTCGTCGCCACGTCGCCATACGACTTCGGTGGGCATACATTTGCGATTGCCATCGCGTCCGGTAAGGTGTTCTATGCTCGTTGCGTCATGCAGAACGGAACACTGTCCATCACAGGCGCCGGGACGTTCCAGACGGTGGACATTGCCGCCGGGGCGCAGACCATGAACTTGGACGCGGCGACGGCCATGAATGTGGGTGCTGCTCTGACGGTGAGGGACTACGTGGCGAGGTACGAGGGCACGGCGAACGCCGGCACGGCGGCGCTGAACGTGTATGGCACGTTCACTCCCGTGACGGACAGCTTATAAGGCTTCACGTTGCATAACGGCGCCACGCTCGACCTCACGTCCAGAACCGACGTGTGGAACACGAAGGGCGCGTTCACGAGTGGGCTCATCACGGTGACGTTCGCGGAGAACGCCGTGGTGAACGTGGCCCTCTCTGCCGACCGCGAGCTCTTGTTCGACGAGAACGGTCTCGCGCAGGTCGTCGCGTGGGAGGAGGAGCCGCCCGTATCGACGGCGTTCAAGCTCGCGGGGCCTGCGCTCCAGAACAAACGTCCTCTTCTGAGGCGGCCTGGAGGCCTGTATCTGCTGCGCGCGTCCATGATGATCCTCTTCCGCTAGGAGGCGAGAGGTGCGTCTGCCGGTGATTGCCGCCACGGCCGTATGCGTGGCCGCGGCGGCCATGGCCGAAACGCCGTTCGGTCCTCCGTCGTTCTCGGCGGAGTTCGGCGCGTACGCTCCCGGCGAGACGCTGAGCGGGAAGGGGGCTTCGGGCGGAGGCTGGACGCTTTCCGAAGGAGCATCCGCAACAAACGTAGTGGACGGCGCGGCGCACGCGATGGCGCTCAGCGGCGCGGCGCATTTCACGGCGGCGGCCGAGACTTCGGGCAATGTGGAGCGCATAGACTTCTCGCTCAAGGTCGAGGCGCTTGACGCGGGGCGCCCGGCAGCGGTCGAGGCGATGGGCGGACTGCTTCCTGCGCGGATCGACGGCGCGGCGGGATACTACGGATGGGGCGACGGACGCTGGAACGCGCTTTTCGCAGAAGGCGCCGAGCCTGTTGCGGGAACGTGGATGGATGGGCGCCTTGAGACGAAGGTGGTGGATGGACTGCGCTTCGTGAGTTATCTCGTGAAAGACGGGGGCGGCGGGTATTCGCGCTGCGCCGATGCGCAGGGGCGCACCTGGTTCCGCGCGGGCGCGGCGCAGGCGAGGCGCGGCGTGTCGTTTGTGGGCTGCGGACTCTTCGGCGGATTCGAGGGCGCCGAGGCGCAGGATGAGTTCGAGCCTGTCTATTACTGGACTGGCGGCGCAACGGGAAACTGGAATGATCCCGCCTGCTGGTCCACAAACGGCATCGCAGGCGCAGGCGTGCCTGGCGCGGGATCCTACGCATTCGTCACTAATTCCGTTGCGATGGAGAACGGCGACGAACGGGCGGTTTTGGACTTTCTCGCGGTGCAGGACGGGACGAGCGTGATTGGTGCTGATTTCGAGACGGAGGTTTCGCTGGACGCGGATCGGCCGCGCGTCGGCCGCGCGCTTGAGCCGAAGATCGCCACCTTCCTTGGTGTCGCGCCCACGTACGACTTCCTCTGGGAGCGCGGCGACTACGCGAAGAAGTCTTTTTCAGAGGTGTGGCGCGATCCGTCGTACACTCCGCACGATTGGGACTACTGCCACTGGCTGCGCTTCACCGCATCGCGGAGCGGCGCTGCGAAGTACACGCGCACTTTCTACTTCTCAAGCCTGCCGGTGTGTTATCTCACAACGAACGACGGCAAAACGCCCACCGCCTCGAAGGAGCAGCACGAAGGAACGCTCTTCATGCAGGGCAACGACGCGTTCAAGAAGCAGTACGACGGCGCGATGACCATCAACGTGCGTGGCAACTCGTCCAAGAACTACCCGAATAAGCCGTACAAGATCAAGCTCGCGGAGAAGGACAATATGTTCGACCTCGGCGCGAAGAAGAACAAGCACTGGGTGCTGCTCGCGAACTACAACGACCTTTCGCAGACGCGCAACAAGCTGCCATACGACTTCGCGCGGGATATAGGCGGCCTAGGTATGCGTTCGACGTGGGTGGACTGCGTGCTGAACGGCAAGCTGCTCGGGACGTACCAGTTCTGCGAGCACGTGCGCATCGCCGAGGACCGCGTGAACATCTACGACTGGGAGGACGCCGCCGAGGAGTATGGCGCAACCGAGACCGACTTCTCGGCGATAGACGCCGCGCTTGACGCCGAGCCGGGCTCGATAGACATAACGGGAGGGTATCTATTCGAATTCTCGACGGAGGCCGACGAAGTGGTCTGCTTCGACGTGGCCGCCGGTTCGCTGACCATGCACACGATGGTGAAGAAGCCCGAATACCTCAACACCTCTGCGAAGATGCTCGCCTGGAGCAGAAATTATCTGCAGCGGTATTTTTCGTCCATCACGTCATGGGACGGCTGTACGATCGACGGCCGTCACTGGAGCGAGCTCTGCGACGTGGATTCGATGGTTGACTTCTTTCTCGTGAACGAGCTCTTCGACAACGGCGACATGGGCCAGAAGAGCCGCTTCGCGTACATCGACCGCGGCGGAAAGCTCGTGTGGGGTCCGGTTTGGGACTTCGACTGGGGCTCTCATTCCCGCACCGTCGATGACCGCTGCGAGAAGTGGCGCAGCGCAGGCGGCGGCGTGGCAAACATGAACCGCGAGTGGACGACCGATCCGTGGTTCTGCCTGCGCGTGTGGGAAAGGTACCACGAGGTGCGCAGCCGCTATGCCGCGATATACGCGGAGGGCGGGGAATTTGACCGCGCGATTGCCACGGTGCGCAGGTCGGCGCTAGTCGACGAGCGGCTGTGGGCACCGCGCAAGGACACCGCGAACGCCACGCGCACCTTCAACGGCGACGTGGCGATCCTCAAGACGTTCCACGCCAAGAGGCTTGCCTGGATGGACCGCCAGTTCGCGGACGTTGCGACTCTCATGGCGTCGCTCAGGAACTCCAGTCAGACGCATCCCTACGTGCCGGACGCCTTTGAGATCGAGCCTCGCATCGAAGAGGGACGAAGCGTCTTCACAGTTGTTCTGCGTCGTGCGCACAGGGTCAAGGCGATACTGAACGGACACGTGCTTGGAACCTTCGCCGTCAATGGCGGGACTGTGCGTGGAAGGTTTCCCGCCAGTGCGCTTGTTGAGGGCAACGGTCGCCGCAACTGCCTTTCGCTTGTCTCCTATGACCGTAGCGGACATGTCATTGCGCGCAACTACGCGTTGTTCCATCACGTGCCAAAAACCTTTACCATATTTTTCGAGGCTTCGTGCATGAGTGTGGGTCGGTTCATGCAATGAAATGATGGTTAGAGTGCTTTAAGCCCCATCTCAGTTGGTGCTGGTGCTTTGTGAACAGGCGGCCGTCATGCCGCATGTTTGCAACGCACGACTTTTTCATGTGCGGCATGGGTTGTGAACAGCCGCACGGCCGGCCAGCGCGCTTGCGACGCTGGCTGGCCGTACGGGC
>JAFUDL010000140.1 GCA_017459225.1 Kiritimatiellia bacterium | reverse complement strand
GATGATGGAGGCGTGGTTGAGTTCGTCGGAAAGTATGACGTCGCCCCTGCCAGCGAGCGCGGAGATTACGCCGACGTTGGCCATGTAACCCGTCGCGTAGGAGACAGCCGCCTCGCTCCCGAAGAAGGCCGCAAGCTGCTCTTCAAGTTTGACGTGCAGCGGCTGCGTCCCGGTAGTGAGACGCGCGCCGCCAGTTCCGGCACCGAAACTCTGCGCCGCATCGGCGGCGGCCTTCTTGACGCGCGGATCTTTCGCGAGGCCTAGATAGTCGTTTGACGACAGCACTGCGACTTCGCGCCCGCCCGCCATCGCACAGCCCTCGGGACGCATCTCCAGAACGCGCGTCTCGCGCCAAAGTCCGGATGTTCGGATTGCGTCGATTTCCCGCTTTATCCCGTCGAGACGATTCCCCCTCGCAGTTCCGTCCGGCATGGGAATCGCCTCTACTAGCACGGGCGTCTCCTCCAGAAAGCGGATCGTATTCAATGGATCGCCTGCGATCCCGCGGCAGACGAAGATGCGTCCTCCACGCGCATCGCCCATTTCCTTCATGCAGGTTATCCGGCGGTAGCCCGTTGAACGCGACGCCACGTATCCAATGACATAATCGGGGTCGTCGGATATGCATAGCTCCGCGACAATTCCCGGAGCCGCGGCGACCTTCGAGGCAAGGACGATAGCCTCTGCATAATGGCTCTTCGACGATGGCGGGAGGCGCCCCTGCGCTCCAGCGGCGTCCATGCATGTCGCGCGCACGCCTCTCGCCTTGTCTGGTTCAAGCCGTTCAAGCGTGTCGGCATCCACGAGCATGGCGCCGCGCATCGGCCCCGCGGCGGCGAGCATCGCGACAACCTCGCTTGCGCGCTCGACGCCGGCCTCGCGCAGCAGGCGTTCGGCAATGGCGAGCCCCTCGCCCGGAGTCGACGCGGTCTCGGTTGCGACCGGCAAAGCCTTGATGCGCAGCACGTCGCCTATCGCGGCGACCTTGAGGGAGATGAAGTCAGGATCGCCCTTTGAATGTCCGAGCGCACGACGAACGAGTGCAAAGACCGTCTCTGGCGCGGCGGAAGGCGCAACTATCCTCTCCGCACCTGACACGTGTTCGCTGCCGCGAGAGGCGCGCATCTTCACCGAAAAGAGGCGGTCCTCACTCATGAAAACCTCCGTCGTCCTTCTCTGGCGCCGGTTCGCGCGAAGCGAGGTCCGCGAGCGCCCCGCAGATGCGCCTGACAGCGCTTGCGTCCGAAACAAGCGGCGGCATGGAGTATGCAAAGTTGGCGAACGGACGCAGCCATACGCCATGAGCGTCAATCACGTCGTCTATCGCCTCTCGCGGAGGCATCCCCTTGAGTTCGACCACCGCCGCAGCGCCGAGGATGCGTACGTCCGCGACGTTCTCCAGCCTCTCGACGCCGGCGAGCCCTTCCCGGAAGGCTTTTTCGATCTCCGCCACCTTTGCCGAGTAGTCTGACGCGGCGAACAGGTCCAGCGAGGCGCACGCGGCGGCGCAGGCGATCGGATTGGCCATGTAGGTTGGGCCGTGCATGAAGGCGGACGGACGCCCAGCCGAGATCGTATCTGCGACACGTGCGGAGGCCAGCGTCGCGGCGAGCGTGACATGTCCGCCTGTCAACGCCTTGCCGACGGTCATGATGTCGGGCATGATGCCGGAGCGCTCGTGCGCCCAGCGTGGCCCCGTGCGGTACAGCCCCGCCGCGATCTCGTCGAAGATGAGCAACGCGCCGTATTCGTCGCACAGGCGGCGCATCTCGCGCAGGTATTCCGGATGATAGAAGTTCATCGCGTTTGCCGCCTGGAATATCGGCTCGCAGACGATCGCGGCGATCTCGTTGCCATGCTCGGCCATGACGCGGCGCAGGGAATCGGCGCCAGACTGGTCCCATGCGCCGTTTGTGGGGATGCTCGGCTTCTCGGCAAAGAAATGCCGCGTCATGAGCCCCTTAAAGAGGACGTGCATGCCGTCAGGATCAGAAAGCGCCATGCAGAGCGAAGTGTCGCCGTGGTACCCGCCCTTCAGGGCGAGGAGCCTGTTGCGCTCAGGACGCCCCAGCGCATTCTGGTACTGGACAGCCATCTTCGCGGCGACCTCAACCGAAATCGACCCGGAATCCGCGAAGAACACGCGGTCGAGTCCCGGCGGCGCGATTTCGGCAAGTCGCCGGGCGAGCTCCACGGCCGGTTCATGTGTGAAGCCGCCGAACATGACGTGCGGCAGCTTCTCCGCCTGACGGCGCATTGCCTCGACTATGGCCGGATGCCGATGCCCATGCGCCACGCACCACCAGCTCGAAACCGCGTCAATCAGCCGCCGTCCATCGTCGAGGACAATCTCCAGTCCCTCGGCGCGGTCTGCCATCCGCACACGCGGGGCGTCCGGTCAGAGAGGTGCGTAAGGATGCCATATGCGCGCCTTGTCGTATTCAATCGGCTTCATGCGAATATCTCCGAGAAGTCGATGCTCGGATACGATCCGGACGGATCAAGGCGGGGCACCTCGACGATGCATGACGGGAATCCGAATCTTGCTAGATAGCGCCTTGTCGTAGCCTGCGCATCGGCATTGATCGCGGGGTCTCTTCCCTCGCACCAGTTCCAAACGACGCCGGCGACTCTCATTCCCCGCGCCTTTGCCGCTTCGAGAGAAAGCAGCGTATGGTTGATGGAGCCGAGGCGTCCGCATGTGACAAGTATGAGCGGCCAGCCGCACGAGGCCGCCAGATCAACCGTCAGGACATCCTCTGTCAACGGCACGGCGAGTCCACCAGCGCCTTCGGCGAGAACGATCTCGCGGCGTTCCGCGCACCTGTCCACTGCCTGGCGAATGGCATCAACGTCTACATGCCTCCCCTCAAGAGACGCGGCGAGAAGCGGCGATGCGGGGAAGCTGAATATCTGCGGGGCGGAGAGCCCTTCACTGTCTTCGGGCAGTTGAATGCCGCCGCAGATTCGCCGATGCTCCGCGATGTCCTCCGAAAATCCGGTGTTGCCGGTCTGGACCAGTTTGACCGTCGTGACATCATGTCCGGTGGCGGCGAGCCAACGCGCCATCAGTCCTGTGGCCACGGTCTTGCCTACGCCGGTGTCGATGCCAGACACGAAATAAACTTTGCTAATGCTCATTATTCATTCTACTTGTCATTCTACTTGCTCAAGTTGCATGGGGAATATTATACCACAAAGTCGGTCCGTGAAATCATTAGATCAATTTTGTGTAATTGCTTCTTCCACGAAGAGGCGCAACGGCAGGCTGAACTTTGGCGGCAACCAACCGAATGGAGAACGGTGCTCAAACAAGTCGTCCCACCACTGGGCAGCTCCATCAGGCGATGGAACCTCCTTCCCTTCAAGTGAGATTTCGCACTTCCGCACAAACGGCCACAATCCCGAGATGCAGTTCATCCGCCCTTTTCTGATTTCACATTTAACGCATCCGAAAAGCCCCCTCAGCATTCTGAAAATGCAGTTGATGATAGTAGCCGATGCGACAATACAGCCCAGCGCCCATCCACCGTATGGGATAAAGAGCAGGAATGTTGCCAACATTAACACGATGAGCACTCCCAGAACGCCACCAAGTGATATGCTCGGCGAGAACGGGCGAATGACGGCGATTTGCCCCTGCCCGTCATCCGTCGAGAGGATCTTCATCCCGCGCGGCAGCTTTGCAAGACGTGCCTTACGTGCGGCATGATACGCCGCATCGTCCCATTTGTTTGCGCGGTTGATTAGGAGTGCCAGCATAAATGCCGTGCGGGAGTATGTCCTGACCAACGGTCGGCAAGGAGGAATACACTCGCCATCTGCCCATATCTTGACCGTGTCAAAGTCATATTCCGTCACATCTGAGTCGCTCGTCCCGCCAGTCACCTGCGACCACGGCGACAACGTAAACCGCCGTGCAGGAAGCGGCAACCGGCCAAACAACCTGCGGCGGCACACACCCTCGCCGTTCGCGAAACGTATCTCCGCCTCGCATTCCACACATACGGCGATCGCCTTTATCAGCATGGCAAGCGAGATGACGAAAAAGGCAAGAACGATCAACAGCGTTATGCCCACAACTCGCCGCGACGGCATGTATATCCCCGACTTCGCGAGCGCGTACATCAAACCGAACCCGGCAAATCCAATGCCTGTCAAGAGAAGCGTCCAAAGAAGGCAATTGGCGATTGTCTTCACGCGCCGCGACCTGTCTTTTCTGGTTATTTTCGCCCAGAAGCCATCGTCCGTCTCTTTGAACTCGAGCGCCTCGTCGTCGAGCGAGCCGTCCACTACTTCGGTGAGCGGGATGTCGTGCGGTTCGCTTGGGAGGTCATCGACGATCTGGAACGAATAGGCGACGCCAATCTTGACGGCGCCCTTCGGCGCAGATGCGAGAAAGCGGTCGTACCATCCGCCACCATAGCCAAGGCGCTTGCCGCCGCGCGTTAAGGCAAGGCCGGGGATGATCCAGGCGTCGACTTTCTTCGGCTCTACGATATCGGCATCGACCGGCTCGCGGATTCCCATTGGACCGCGCCGCAGATTCTTCTCGTCCAGTCCTTTCAATTTCGCGAGTTCGTAGGTCTCGCCGTTCCAACGCGGCGCGACCACTTTGACGTCCATGTGAAGCATGTACTCGATGAAGGGATCGATTTTGATTTCGTCGGGCGAGGCGAGGTAAACAGCGAGCGGCGAGCCGAAGTCAAACGGATCGACCATCAAGCCTATGTCGCTTCGCGCCTTGAGCTTTTCGCAGATGGCGGCATCCGCGGCGGCCTTTTGATCCGCCACAAGCTCCTTCCGCCGCGCCTTCATCGTGCGCCGAAGCTCGGCCTTGTTGCTGCTGCTATTCATCATTGCCTTTTTTAGGAGCAAAACCGCTTACCCATGCATCACTCCAAACCAAGCTGCCTTGAGATGGCGGCAACGAAATCTTCGCGGACCTCCGCCTCGGCGGCGAAGCGCGGCCAGTCGTGGACGGCGCTTTTGACCTCGTCCAGAACGGCGCGCGCCTTGCGCTCGCGCATGTTTGCGAAGCGCGCGCAGGAGAGGATGTCGTCATCCGAAATGCCGATGCGCTTTCCGTTCACTGACATCTGGTGGCGCGAGGTCCAGTCGCCTTCTGGATTGTGCGCATAACACTCGTCATATGCTGGGGCGAGCGACCACTCGCCGCGCCGATCCATGAGATACGCGATGTTCTTCACGTGGTCGTCGCAGTTCCACGCCAGCATGTTGAACGCCATGCGCCGGAAGAGCTGCTCGTTGGCGCGCGCATCGTTCACGACGCGACGCGTGACACGAAACGCCTGTTCGTACGAATAGGCGGCGGGATCGTTGAAATCCATGTGCGCAAGTGCTCCGAGCGTTTGCGCATGCAGTTTGCCGCCGTCCGGGAGCCTGTCGAACCGGCGCGTCATGAAGTGGCGCTTGTTCCAGAGGCGACACTCCGTCATCTCGATTCCCGCTGCAAGGGCCATCAGATGGTAGGCGTATTCAACGCGCCCGTAGCCCCATTTGTCGTCGCCTTCCTTGTCGCCGTTTCCCGTGAGTCCGTCAAACTTGATGAGCCAGTAGCCGAATCCCTCGGGAAGCGCGACTTGTCCGGATCTCACCTCGCCAGTCGCCTCGTTCCACCCGATGAGCGCCTTCGCACGCGCGCCGCCGGCGGAAGAACAGACCTTGAGAATCGCCGAATACCGCTTCATGTCCGGCACAAGCTTTGCCACGGCCTCGGTGCGGGATTTCAACACCTCGTCAGCAAGTTCCGCCAGCGCATCCACATGTATCTCCTCCGACTTGTCCTCGTCATCGAACATTGTCGGCTTGTATTCGAGTGCGCCCATGCCGCGTACACCCGTATAGCACAGCCGCTCTATCGGCGTAAG
>JAFUDL010000139.1 GCA_017459225.1 Kiritimatiellia bacterium | reverse complement strand
GTCGGACCGAAGCTCGGCGACGTCGGCACGCACCTCGATGCTTGTGTCGCCTGAACGTGCGCACAGCCAGCCTATGCACACAAGAGCAATCGCAAGCGCCAGCACAAGCGCCACTCCGAACACAAAACGCGTCGCACGCCGCGAGCATGAAACCTTTTCGCTTTCTTCATTTTCCATAACGGCAGCTAGTTTACCAAATAATCTTCTTCCGTTCCAGTCAATTCACGAAAAACGGAACAGCCGCCTACTTGTTCACGAGCACTTCGCGCGGACCCGCCCCGCGAGCGGGACCGATCACACCGCGTTTCTCGAAGAGGTGCATGATGCGCGACGCGTGGTTGTAGCCGATTCCCATGCGCTGCTGGAGCATGGAGGCGGACGCGCGATTGGCCTCCACCACGATGGAGAGCAACGTGGCGACCACGCCGAACTCGCGCAGCTTCTTCATGAGCTCCGCACCCATCGCCTCGGCGTCGTTCCCCGAACTCGCACTGGGCCGCGGCGGATCGAGAAGCGAAATCGGCGGAAGCTCCGCGTTGACTGGATACTTGATCTTTGCGCGCTTCTTCGAACGGCCCATGACGGCCTTGTACGACTTCTGCCTAACGGACTTCCTCGACAGCCGTTCCGCAGTCTTGATCTTCAGCTGCTTTCTTCTGTGTTTCTTCACCTTGCGCATTCTTGATCTGCCCCTACAGATACTTCCTAACGGTGTTTCTGCTCACGTCGAGCGCTTCCGCGGCGCGGGTGAGATTCCGGCCGTATTTCTCGTACACGCGGCGGACGTGCAGGCGCATCGCATCGTCTAGCTTGTCGGGGATGCGTCCGAACTTCAGTTCGAGTCCGCCGGAGAGGCCGGCGTTCATCTCCTTGTACTCGCGCATGAGAGATTCAAAGTCGTCCTCCTCGAGCGCCGTTGCCCGGTCGAGGATGTTGATGAGCTCGCGCACGTTGCCGGGATAGTCGTAGTCCATGAGCACGGAGATCTGCCCTGCATTCAGCAAGTGGTTGTCGTGGAACTTCCGCCACCAGGCGTTGGCGATGATCGGGATGTCGTCCTTGTGCTCGCGCAGCGAAGGCGTTCTGAGCTGCACCACGTTGATTCGCTGGTAGAGGTCTTCGCGGAACTTTCCCTCGCACACTAGGCGCGGCAGGTCGCGGTTGGTCGCCGTGATGAGGCGCACGTCGCAAGTCAGCTCCTCGCTGCCGCCGAGGCGCATGAAGCGCCCGCCTTCGAGGACGCGCAGCAGGAGCGCCTGCACCTCAAGCGTCATCTCGCCGATCTCGTCGAGGAAGAGAGTTCCGCCGTCCGCCTGCAGGAACAGGCCGTCCGTGCGCTCCACGGCGTTCGTGAACGCGCCGCGTTCGTGTCCGAAGAAGCGGTCCTCGAGAAGATCCTTCGCCACGCTTGCGCAGTTGAACGCCACGAATGGCATCTTCCGGCGCGGGCTCTTCGTGTGGATCTGCTGCGCCACGGTCTCCTTGCCGGTGCCGCTTTCGCCTAGGATGAGCACGCGCGCGTGCTCGTGCACCGCCACGCGGTTGATGCGCTCCTGCAGGGTCGTGACCACCTGGCTCTTGCCAAGCAGCTCGCGGCCGCCGTAGCGGTCGTAGTGAGCGACGGCGCTCTTGACGTCCGGTTCCCACGCCGCCGGACGCACCCCGTTTGCAAGATAGCGGGCGGTTGTGGCATAGAGGGACTCGTCCTGATAGTTGCGGTAGTAGAACTGAGCCGTATCGATCAGCGTGAGGTAGGCGCGGATGTCGGCATCGCGGTCGCGCGAGACGCGTGACCCTGCAGATGCCACGAACGGCATGAACTTCTTGACGTCCACGTCGAATGCCTGCCCGACAACTTCAAGAAGCGTATCGGCAGCGTCACGCGTCATACGTGACCGATCTTCAAGAACGCCCTCCACCAGCCCTGCAACCTGCTCCGGCATCTCGAGCGCGCTGATCCACGTTGCCTTCACGCCCTTCGCCTTCAGCTTCGCAAGCGCAGCGGCAAGCGTCTCAGGGTCGCCGCTAAGCGACACGCCGAGGATGTAGATGCGCTTCCAGCGCGGCGTGCCGCGTTCCGAAGCAAGCTCCGAAAGGAACTCCGGCAGGCGCCGCCGGCTCATGCCCAGCACGTTCGCTCTGCCGTTCAGCGCCCTCAATGCGACAGCCGCCGAGGCCACGTATTCCGCATAGCCCCAGCCCGTCAGAATCAGGTTCTCGCAATTCTCCATGTCCGAACAGTCCTTCTGCGTGTTTCCAGTCGTTGGACATTCTATCATATTTTGCCCACACTGCTCAAATTGAAACCGCTGAAGTCTTTGATTTATCTTGAATCGTTGCATCACCATCCTCACTTGGCGATTCAAGAGCACTTCGATTCCGACTGTCGTAGCAACTGCTCGACCTCGAAACGAAACATCGCATCTCTCTCAATCCGTTGAGACACCACTCCAACGGCATGGAGAACAGCCACGTGGGATCTATTGAAAGCATATGCGATCTCCGGCAGTGATGCCGTAGTGCCTCGATGGGTCAAATATAACGCCACTAGCCTCGCTGTAACGATCTTCTCATCTCTAGACGCCGAGAGCATATCCGCGGTACTCACGCCATAGTGACCGGCAACAACTTCTACGATTCTTTTGGCATTCATCTTCACGGTTTCCTTGGAATTAATTCTGTTGAGGCACACCCACAACGAAGCAACATCCATGCCAACAACATTTGAGCGGCTAAAGGCGCATCCCTCTTTCGCTTGTTTTCCTAATCAGCGACTTCGGCCAGAACTTCGCGAAACGACCGCCTCATTGGTTAGTTACTGCGCTACAGTAAATTCCTGCATCCCTTTCATCGACAATTCACGACCGAGATTCTATGACCATTCTAAAGAATGCAAAGTCCATATCCTTTGACGAATGATGCAGACTTGTCATGCATTCGCGCAACCGTGCGGCAAGGCCGGAATAGCGCATTTGCACTTCGCGGGCGATGCGCATCACTGGGGAATCATCGCATTCACGCTGCCCAGCCTCATCTATTCCAAGTCGTAGCATTTCTCTCCTGAAATCCTTGCCGTGTCCGCCACGACGCCCTTGCGAGAATTGCCAGATGTGCGTCATTTCGTGGCCCTCCCCGCGAAGAGCGCGGTCTGTTTCAGCGAATGCGCCGTGAAACCGCGCCATCCCCACTGGTTTTTCATCTCGTCGAAGATGTTCTCGCAGTCGCCGCGCTCTCGGTAGAGCGGCAGGACGTCCCGCGCGTCCATGTCGAGGTCCGTGACGAGC
>JAFUDL010000138.1 GCA_017459225.1 Kiritimatiellia bacterium | reverse complement strand
TAGCGTGATGAACTCGAAGCCCACGCCGCACTGCGGTTCGCCTACGACAGGACCAGAACGCCATATTGGGGGAAGCGACGGTCTGTCGTAACTACGGGCATGTTCTCCGTCAACGCCGTTGCTATTATGAATCGATCTGCCGGATCACGGTGTATCTGCGGAAGTTCAGTAGCCCTGAACATGACCTCTCCCGTCAAAGGAGCAAGATTGACGCCATACTTTACCATGAAGCGGGAAAGAAGCCTTCGCGGCGGAATCGGCAGGATGATTCCCCCGTCATGCCACTTGAGCGAAATCTCCCACTCGGTA
This sequence comes from Kiritimatiellia bacterium, assembly GCA_017459225.1. Taxonomy (GTDB): domain Bacteria; phylum Verrucomicrobiota; class Kiritimatiellia; order RFP12; family UBA1067; genus RUG572. The sequence continues at coordinate 5,961 of JAFUDL010000138.1, read as the reverse complement.
ATCGGGCTGATGCACAAATCCTCCGCATCTCGCATGGCGTCAATGGTGTCGCTGGTAAAACGTCCCAATTCCCCATTGGCAAGCCATAAGACCGCACAGGTATCAAGTAGTAGCCGGCGCATTACAAGCCTCCCAATCCTCAGATCCGTCCGCAAACAAGTCGCAGTTGATCTTTATCTTCCCGGCAAGGCCGGGAATGGGCGAGAGAGACCGCGCCTTGCGCTCAATGGGCACCACTCGCGCGACGGGACGTCCGTAGCGCGTGATGGTGATTGTCAACATGTTGCGCTCGACCTCCGCCAGCACGCCTGAAAAGTTCGCTTTCGCTTCATTGACATTTAAGACTGTAGGCATCGCACAAACTCCTGAAGATGGTTGTCCAAAACAGAAAAATAATATCAAATCTTGGTCTGTTGGTCAAGATGGCTCTCGCCAGCGCGGGCGACCTGCCATGACTTGTCGTCCGTGCGGAACACGCCGCCCGGCCACGTGAACGCCGCCACGAACCCGGCGAGCCTCGGCTTATTGCTTTCGGTGGGATACCTGTTTTCGGCCTCGACAGTGATTTCGTTGCGCCCGGCCTTGAACGTCAGGTTGGTCCGCACTGGCACGCTCCAGCCGTAGTAGAAGCCCTCGGCGCCGGGCGGCTGGTGGGCGACCTTCTCGCCGTTCACATAGATCGTCGCCGTCGTGTCGCACGCGAACACGACCTGTGCTTCCTCGGCCTTCGTCAAGTCGAGCGTCGCGCGGAACTTCACATGCCCCCTCGCCATCGGATTCTTCGGATACCAGATCCACTTCGCGCCTTCAAGCGATTTCACGAAATCCATCAACTCCGCGTATTCAGGCCCTTACTCAACCACCACGGGCGTGACGATCTCTTTTACGGTAGTCGCGACCACTTGCCCCTTGGAAATATCCACACGCGGGAGCGGCGCGCGCCGCGCGCGCGCCCTACCATTCTCTGCTCCTCCGCGACTCTGTGCCTCTGCGGTAAAACATTCCCCCGGCCACACCGGCTGGCGAAATCATCGCGCTGATTCGCGAGTTCGAAAAAGACAACCGAGTTGACCGGCAGGGACGCAGCCAGTTCAACTGTCCCGTCTGCTCGTGCCTTCATGCGCTCCTCGACAGGCCTCAGCTTCGCGTGCTCCCGGAGCATCGGCTCTATTTCCTTCACGAACATCTGACGGTCTTTCTCGGATTTCAGCCCGCATGCAACGTGCATCGGCGCAGGATCGTCTGGAGACCAGCCGAAGTGATCGTCGCCGATGCCGCGCTCTTTGCGAATACGCCTCCATTCGTCGAACCAATTGGCGTCGTCGTCGATGACACTGCGCACGACGCGCACATCTTCTCCTTTCCACACTGCCGGCAGCTTCACCTTCATGCGAAGCGGCGTCTTCCCCTTCGCATGGAGATTGTTTACGAACGAATACGCCATGATGCGAACCGTCCCGCCGTCCGTCGAAAGCGCGGCCACCGCATCCGCCTCCACTCCACCGTCCGCCTTTCCATCGGTCGCAACGGGGAGCCTGCGCATCCCCTTGAACTTCGCCGACTCCCGCGCCACGTGGAACGAAACCGACGGCAGGCCGTCAAACCCGGTGTGGGGCCCAGATAGATATCCCCACGCGGCGAAATAGTCAGCTTTGGAGTCGAACAGCTGCTTCACGATCCTTGCGTCGTATGCGGCCTGGTATGTGTCGCCGACAACGCGCAAGGCCAATGCCTCACTGTTCGCGCCACGCGCGAGCCCAGAAAGGATGCGCCCCTCGTCAATACCGTAAACGAGGTTTGTCAGTCCAACCGATTCGGCAGCGTTGCGCAGATGCCCGATCGTATTTGGCAGGTTGAATCCACTCGTGAAGCGTCCGGGGTTGAAATCATAAAACGACGCCGTTACGAACTTCAGGGGAATGCGGCGTTCCGCCGCGTACTTGATGAATTTGCGCTCGTCCCACAGTCCCTCGGTTACGGCCATCGCGTGCGCGCCGAACGTCAAGTCCGGCGAGATCGTCCGCGTAAACACATCAACCGTCACCTCGTACAGGCGGCAGTAGGCCTGAAACGTCTTTTCCACGCTGCCCGACGCATCCTTGAACCAGCCGCCGTTCTCGAATTCGGTCAGCACGGCGAAACGCCACGTGAGCAGTTCGTCGCGCCCGAACGCGTCAAGCAGCGCCTTTGCGCAGGCGGCCATGTAACGTCCGTACACGTCGTAGTCAAGAGGCGGGCGGATGTTCATGGCGAATTCCCCGAAGTTGATGCTGGACGAGAACTTCCGCGGCACGTTTCCGAGCTTGAGGTACGGTTTCAGGCCAAGCCGCACGATATTGCGGCATCCCGCCACGAGACGCGAAAAGTCGTAGTCGTCGAACACGGCGCGATTCGCCGGATCCTTTAAGCAGTCGCGTCCGTCGTTTCCGCCCGTCGCCCCCATCACCTCTACGTATTCGACAAACTCCAGTACGTCCGCGTCATTCCTGCGTTTCACGTTGGCGAATGTCGATTCCTGCAGTTCCCAAATCGTGAGCATCTTGCTCACATTCGGCAGCGCCTTGCCTGGATTGCCCGCGTCTATGGAAAAGATGGTTTCTCCCACGCCCTCAGCGGCGATCCCACACCATGCAAGCGCAAATGCGCATACGACTGCGGCAAGCATCTTTCGTGTGATGTTCATGGCTCTCCTTCTCCTGTTGAGTTAAATCATCATGCCTATCGAGCGCGGATTTTCTCGTCCGACATGAAACTGGCGCTTGACTGTGCGGCCGTTGGAAGTTGCCTCAGATCCGTACGTCCCGCAAAAACCACGGAACGAAAGACGTCCGCCCGGCGCGTCGCGATCGAAGTTCGTGCGCCACTCGCGTCCGAAGAGGTCGCAGATGACGTTGTAGGACGGCTTCGGACTCATATCGCGGCGGAGAAACGATCCGAAGACATTGGGCTGCCACGTCTCGTTCGTCACCTCCCACATAGGAATCCTTTCCGCGTAACGTTCAGCGAGTATGCGGAAGCGTTTCTCTAGAAGCTCCTTCTCGTGCTTCACGTCGCTCTTCTTCTCCACCATTTCGGGAATTCCCCCGGCGTCATGTAGTTCAGGCAGTGGGCCTTCGGCTCGATGCCGTTCGCCTCGCAGAACTCAAGGCACATGTCTATCGGCGGACGGCGGTACATGTATGGAGAATCCTTCGCGAACCGGTATTTGCCTGGTTCCGTCTCGTTGGCCTGCCAGTAGAACGGCAGCGTCGCAAAGTTGAACGCCGCCGCGAAACGCTCCCAGCCTATCTAAAATTGATTTTCTTCCTACGAACATCGCCTATGATCCTCAATCAGCGAACACCATGATATCACAATTTGGGCACGAAATCAACCCTATAGCACATTTCGTGCCCGAAAATGCAATGTAGTTTTCGGGCACGAAATATCCCTATCAATCATTTTTGTGCCCGTTTGGTGAATTACCATGTTTTCATCTTTATCTTCCAGGCGATGCCGGGGATGGGAGAGAGCGACCGCGCCTTGCGCTCAATGTCCTGAAGATGGTTAACAAAGACAGGAATAGAGTATGAAATCTTGGTCTGTTGATCAAGATAGCTCAACTGTGACCATTCGGCGTCTTCGCTTCTACGCCGTTGTTGCGCTTCTGCACGCCGCCGTTCGTCTCGTCGACGATGCGAAGCGCCTTGCGGCAGTCGAGCGTGCCGACGACGAGGCCTTTGGATCCAGGCTCGAAGGTGCAGGTAGTGCGCTTGCCGTCGCGGTTGTTGTCCGAGACGATGGTCGAGCCCAGCAGCTGAAGTTCGCCTCCCTTCCTTACGACGGCGTCGTGGCAGCACCAGGGGAAGAACTGGACGAGCCGCACGCGCCCGCCCGCGACGTACGCAGTCTTCGACGAGCCCGACCATTCATCGGCGTTGTAAAGTACAATGTGCCCGTCGAAGCCCGGCTCCGTCTTCACGTAGTAGCCACCGCCCTGCGGGAAGAATACTCCCATCGACCCGAGAATTGCCTGCTTCGCCTTGCTGCCGCGCGTTCCGATGATACCGTTCGCAGCGGCATCGAAGGCGACACCCCACATCCGCCCAACGAAATCGCCGCCGGTGTATGGGTCCTTAACGAGCACGATCTGCTCGGCGACGATGATGTTGAAGCACGAGTGGAAGGCCACGTTCTTCGCGTCGCCCAGCACGATGCCGCGCGTGCAGCGCGTCGTGTAGTCGCCAAGCAGCTTGTCGTTCTCGCCAGATGGATACGACGGATACTTGCCCTGCTGCGTCCAGCACGAGTAGTTGAAGTGGAAGTCGCGCACGAGGCCGCCCACAGTGCCGTGGCCAAGCTCAAGCGCCGAACGGAGCGCCGCGCCTGTGACATCAGTCAGAACAAATCCGTCGCTGCGCACAGTCATTGCATCCACCGCAACCCACGCGCCGGTAATTGTCATGTTGCGCACCTGCGCTCCCGGCGCCGTGCGGACCGTCGGCGGATAGGGATGGCATTTCAGCGACTCGTCGTCGGTCCTGTCGGTGTAGCGCTGCCCGGGATAGAAGACGGAGAAGCCGCTCACGGCGGACCTCTTCGAAAGCGTGACAAGCGGCGTGCCCTTCGCGTTTCCCTTGTCGCCATACGCGAGAAGGTGCGTTCCGCGCGACGTGCTGTTGCCGTAGTGCTGCGACTCGAAGCTTCCCCTCAGCTCAACGCCGGTGGGCACGCGAACTCCGCCGTTCATCCGATAGGCGCCGGCCGGCACATAGACTACTCCGCCTCCCTCGCGGCCCGCCGCGTCGAGCGCACGCTGGATCGCGTGCGTGGAGTCCTCGTTAGGCACGTCGTCGAGCGTGCCCGCCACCGCGCCGAATTCGGTCACGTCGAAGAGCTTGTTGCGCGCGGGACGCTCGTCCACCGCGTAGCTGAAAGAGTACTTCGCCACGGGGATGCGCCGCTCGCTGTCGTCGCGCGCGACAACGGTCGCCGCCGCAGGCTTCGCGGCGAAGACGGCCCCCCTGAAGGAATTGCCGGTCAACACGATCTGATCGACCTTCTCGCCGGACGCTATCGCCCCACTGCGGCCGAGGAACTTGCAGTTCGACGCCGTGAGGCTGCCAACGGGAAGCGCAATGGCGGCCCTCTTCCAGTTCTCGAACGAACATGCGTTGAAGTTGACGCCATAGAAGCCTTCGTCCTTCTCGCTTCGAAAGAGCGTGGCGGCATCCGCAAGCCGCAGATTGCTGAGCACGATCGTCGCGTTCTTGTAGTAGGCGGGGCGCACTCCATCTTCCTCGAACGCGGAATAGTCGGGGCGCTTCGTATAATGGAAACATGCGTCGCGCGCCGAGATGTCGCCGAAGGTGAGGAGAAAGCCTGGATAGCCCACGTTCTCCATGCGAACGCCCGTCGTGACGTTCTGCATCTTCACCTGCCCGGCGCCTATGTTGCCAGGCACCATCTTCCGCCCCGCGTTGTCCAGAACGGCAGTGAGGTGTATGCCCCATTTGGCGTGGTTCACCTCAATATCCCACCAGTAGCCCCAATCCTGTTCGCCGGCGCTGATGCAAACGAGGTTTTCCTCGCAGAAGCGGTTGAGCGCACGCAGGCTCGCGCCATACGGCGCGCCGGCGAGGCCGCTGCGCGCCCAGTAGGCGGTGTCGAACTTCACATGTTCGATGCGCGGGATGTCGTATGCATAGGCGCCATGGATGCCGAGCTTTAGGCAGGTGGCGTAGAGGTCGCGGATGAGCATCGACGAGCAGTCGTTGTTGTAGTATCCGCACCAGGAGTTGACGAGCGTCACTTCGACGACGGATGCGTGCCCATGGCCGCAGATCGCCGCCGGGTATGGCACTGGATTCGAGACGCGCTGCTCGGGATGCCAGATCGTGACATCGCGCAGGCACGCGCCGCTTTGAACGTGGATTGCAGCGCCCTTCTCCGGGCCCTCCTCGCCGCGCCCGCCGAAGACGC
>JAFUDL010000137.1 GCA_017459225.1 Kiritimatiellia bacterium | reverse complement strand
TGAACTTAAACGAACGGGGATTATTCTGCCAAGCTGGACGAAAGGATATGGCTTCACGTTTAGTTGATGCCTACAACAAAATCATTGACGACTGTGAAACTGATCCGTCATTAAAGATTGAAATAGGGGCCAGATGAATTGCATAGTCGTCCAAACTCCCGCTGACGCCGCCGCGATGATTCGCGCGGTGTTGCCCAAAGAGCAGAAGGAAGAGCGAGTGTTCGTGCTGCCGCTTGATGCGCAGGGCAGGGTTCTTGCCAAGCCGATTCTCGTTGCTGTGGGGCACGTTGATGGAACTGTTGCAATTGACGCGGGCGCGATTTTCCGGGAAGCGTTGAAAGCAGGCGCGGAGGAGATCATCGTCGCGCACAACCATCCGTCGGGGAACCCGACACCGAGCAGGGCAGACATCGCGGCGACTGCCAGGCTTCAAGACGGCGCTGAACTGGTGGGGCTGAAGCTCATCGACCATCTGATAATCGGAAACGGCGAGAGGTTTTGCTCTCTTGCCGAAATGCAGTTTTGCTGAAAGGGTGAAAAATTGAAAGTTGAATTCATTCTGTCGTTTTCGTTCCTTGCGCTTTCCGCCATCGCCGGCGCACAGCCCGGCTACACGAACCACGCGGGGAACGTCGTGGCGGGCTGGCCGGTCAAGCTCACCCAGAAGCAGGTCTCCTTGGCCGAGGGCGTAGTCACTAACTGCTGCCAACTATCGACTAACGACTGTCGACTAACGACTAGCGACAATAACTTTTCAACCTTTCAACTTTTCAACTTTTCAACTACAAACACCTATCCTCTTTCCATCTTCCCTGAATCGGAGCGGCGGCGCATCGCGGCGGATTTCGGCGAGCCGCGCGTGCCGGTGGCCGTGAAGCGGGCGATCGCCGGGGCGGAGAAGGCGATGGCGCGTTCGCGCAAGCGCGCGGAGAAGGGGCTCTGCACGAAGGAGGAGAGCGATGACTTCTGCGCGAAGTCCGAGGCCGCGCTCAAAAGCTATCTGGACAAGCAAGTAAAAGAGGGCGTGATCACCCCCGCCGAACGAAAGGCACTCGGGCGGTAAAGGTTAAGACAAAAGAGAGAGAAACATGGAAAGCACGAAGCAAGAAGAAGCGATCAATGAACTCAAGGCCGCGCTGGCGGAGCTTGAATTCGCGTATCGCCGGCTCCCGAATGGCGACGGCAGGCTTACCTCAGCGCGAACGGCAAGAATCTGTCTAAATCAGATCCTGAAAACGAGATTTAGACAGATTTCCGCAAAATAGAGTTTCTTGACATTTGTTTCTTGTCTAAATCACATCATTTTGATATGATATAGACACGAAACCGAAAGTCGAGTCAGGGTTTACAGAAAGGATTGACCATGATAGGAAGAGGAGCCAGTTGCAAAACCTGCTTTTTAGTTTCACGCAAAGTCCGCTAAGTTCGCAAAGTCATCCATGAAACAGAACTTCGCGTACTTTGCGAACTTGGCGTGAGATGTTTTTGGAGGTTTTGCAATTACCTCAGAGAAAAGGAAAAAAAAGGTGCTTCTTGACGCTTTTTCATCTGACTATTCGGAGTTTGTTGCCGTATATGGGCGGAGACGTGTTGGCAAAACCTTTTTGATTCGCGAGTCTTTCAACAGGTTCTCTTTTCAGCATTCGGGGGTAAAGAATGGCGGCAGGGCCATTCAGCTGGCAAGGTTCCGAAAGTCGCTCATGGCACAGGGGTATGCTGACTGCCCGTCCTACTACGCCCGTGACGACCTTTCCAAAATGCTCGAATGACAAAAGGAGAACAAACCAAAATGAACGTTAACAAACTGATGAAACTCGCGTCAATCTGCGTAGCGGCGGTATTGCCGTCGTTGGCCGGAACGGCGGCAGGCGGAGCGGAGTTCAACTCCAACTGGCCGGTCAAGGGCAAGCGGGTGATCAACATCAACACCGTGGTGCGCGTGAACCAGATCGAGGTGTCGCGCAACGCCAACAGGGGCAAGGACGAGGCGCGCGATCACTCCGTGGAGGACGTCGAGACGTTCCGCAAGGCGGTGGCGGATGCGATTCCCGAAGCGAAGGTCACGTGGTCGTTCTCGTGGCGGGCGTTGCATGATCAGCGGCCCAACTACGTCGCCATCCGCAAGCGCGTGGTGGAATACCACCACCAGTACGGCGACGAGATCACGTTCATCCCCGGCGCGTACTTCGCGCCGATGTACAACTCGCGCGCGCAGACGAACCGCGACATCCACGACGGACTGAAGCTCGTGAGCGAGATGGTCGGCGGCGGGTATCGTCCACGCAGCATAGTCGCGGGATTCCTCGCGGCGGACAATCTTCGTTTCCTTGCGGAAGAGGAGGGCATACACGTGGCGCAGGGCACGATCTGGAGCCAGTACGGAATCGACAACGGCGACGGTGACGGTTCTATCAGCTATCCGTACTACCCGAGCCGCGAGCACGCCTGCAAGCCCGCGCAGGGGAAGGCGGACTTCATCGACTGCGTGAACCTCGACGGCTGGACGTGCGACTTCCTTTCCGCGCGCAAGTTCGGCGGTAACAGCCGCACGGGTGTGGGCCCCATCGAAACGTACGCCAGGATGGGTCTCGAGAACGGGCTCAAGGAGTCGCTCGCGGTAGTCCGCTCGCACTTCGGCGACAACTTCAAGCGCAACGGCTTCGGCTGGATCATCGTCAACTGGGAAATCTGCCTCGTGAAGCAATTCAAGCCGGAGGTCACCGCCATGATGACGACGTGGCTGAAGGAGATACGCAAGGAATTCCCTGATGCGATCGTGCCGCTGATGAGCGAGTTCGGCGAGGCGTGGCGGCGCGATAACCCGAACAACGACAAGCTGGACTATCGTTTCGTCCAGCGAGGCACCGGCCTGCCAAAGATCTACTCGGATGCGAACCTTGAAATCCGCTGGTACATGAACCGCAAGTTCCGCCTTGCGACGCTGCGCGACTGGACGAAGAACGAGCCCGAGAAGGTGATCGACTTCACGCGCTACGACCTTCCCGCTAAGGAGCCGCCGGACGCCTCGGTCAAGAAGCCCACGCGCAACTGGAGCCTCGTCAACCGCATCAACCAGAAGGGGCGGCGTCCGCAGGACTCGCCGATTCCGCTTTCCGCGCTGACCGAAGAGGAGCGTAGGCTTGTTGACGAGTACTACCAGAAACCTCAATGACCAGCAGACATCCATCATTCTTCTGGAATGCTTGTGTCCACTAGACGGCGGAGTAAAATTAGGCAGCAATGGTGAGTAAGGAAGCAGCAACCAATGAAGTTCCGCGTACGGAGCGGCTTGCGTCGCTTGATGCGCTGAGGGGCTTTGACATGTTCTTCATCACCGGTGGCTCGGCGATGATCCTGGGATTTTGCGAGGTGTTTGGCAGTCCCAAAGGCTGGCTCGCGGCGCAGATGCGTCATGTGCGGTGGGAGGGGTTAACGCAGCACGACACCATTCTGCCGCTCTTCCTTTTCATGATGGGTGTCACTTGGCCGTTCTCCCTCGCATCGCAGGAGGCGAAGGGCCGCCCCACGTGGCGCATTCTGTTGAAGATATTCATCCGGACCGCCATCCTGTTTCTTATCGGGCTGTCGTTCTACGGCATCTTGAACTTCAAACCGTATTTCAGGGTGATGGGCGTACTTCAGTTCCTGGCGTTGAGCTGGGGACTTGCCGCGACGCTGTATGTGTTCGTGCGCAAGAAGTGGGCGCTCGTTTCCGTGGCGGCGGTTCTGCTTGTGGGATACTATGCGCTTCTGCATTTCAGCATCGCGCCCAACGCTCCGGCCGGTGCCAGCACCTACGCGCCGGAGTGGAACATCATCGGATACTGGGACAGGGCCCTTTATCCGAACTACATGATCAAGGGATGGAAAACCGAGCCGCAGTCGATCTTCCAGATACCGTCGTCCACAGTCCTTGCGCTCTTTGGCATCATCGCCGGCGCGTTTCTCAAAAATCGCGCGGAGCGTCCTGTGTGGCACACGCCCGCCATGCTTGCCGCATACGCGGCGGGGTGCGGCCTTGTCGGCTGGCTGTTCGCTGGCTGCTTCGGCGATCCCGTGATCAAGAACCTCTCCACCACGTCGTTCATCCTCGTCACGTCGGCCTACTCGTTCGCAATGCTGTGCCTTTTCCATGTCATCATCGACGTGCTCAAGTTTCTACGGTGGGCGGAGATTTTCGATTCCGTGGGGAAGAACGCCATACTCGCCTATTCGCTCCACATGACCGGAATCCTGCATGTTGTCTGGAAGTTCTATCTTTCCGGTATCAGCAAGCACTGCGGCGCATGGGCAGAAGTCGTGAGCGGACTCGGTCTCTACCTGATCCTCTGGGCTTTCCTGCTTTGGCTAAGAAGCAAGAAGGCGTTTATGAAAGTATGACGTAAAATCGAGCGCCGGATAGTGGACAGGCTCACAACGGAGAAGGGCGATTCTATTGGCGACGCGGAAATCAATGCCGGACGTTTCAAATTTTGCCCTTGTGACAGCGCCCTGATTTTGGCATAATAAATGCGCAGGGCCAGTTTAGCGTGCGGGAGCGTTCTGCGACGGGTGTTCAGGCCGTTCGGCTTGAGCCGCAGAAGGCACGGGAAACGGGTCGCGCGGATTCTACAACAGAGGAATTGAGGATGAAGAACGCAAAAAGACTGGTCATTTCGGCAGGGCTCGTCCTGGCCACGGGCGTCGCGCTTGCGGGACCGTGGGTGAAGTACGGCGACGGGCCTGTGCTCGGGAACAAGAAACTCGGCACATGCTTCGACATCAACGTCGTCACGAACGGCCCCGCGCCTTACACGATGTACTTCTCGTGGCGACCGAGGAAGTCCATCGCGTTCGTGAGGAGCAACGACGCGCTCACGTGGACGCAAAGCCCGGAGATCTGCCTGCGCGAGAACCCCGCGAGCGGCTGGGAGGATATCGTCAACCGCTCCTGCACCGTCAAGAAGGACGGCGTGTGGCACATGTGGTACACCGGCCAGTGCGCGAAGGAAAAGTGGAGGGGCCGAATCGGCTATGCGGTGTCGAAGGACGGCGTCCACTTCGAGCGCGTGAGGAAGGAGCCGGTCCTTGAGGCGACGGAGACGTACGAGAAGCCGTCCGTGATGTGCCCCACCGTGATGTGGGACGAGCAGCGCCAGGTCTGGCGCATGTGGTATTCGGGCGGCGGCACGTACGAGCCGGACCGCAACTGCTACGCGGAATCGAAAGACGGCGTCAACTGGGTGAAGAAGGGCGTGGTGCTCACGCACGGCCCGCGCGAATCGTGGTATCGCGACCGCGTGGCGGGCTGCGAGGTGCACAAGCTGCCCGACGGGCGCTACGCGATGTTCTTCATCGGTTATCCCGATTTGGACACCGCCCACATCGGCTGCGCGATCTCGCCTGACGGCGTCAAAGACTGGAAGGTGATCGACCAGTCTCCGCTCGTCATTCCCGATCCCGGCACCTGGGATTCGAGCGCATGCTACAAGCCGTCCGTCTTCCGCGACGAGAAGAACAACCGCTGGATGCTGTGGTACAACGGCCGCAGCGGCGGCCCTGAGTACGTGGGGTGCGCCGTGCACGAGGGGCTCGACCTCGAGGCGCCGCCCGAGAAGCTGCCAGATCCCAAGAAACTTCTCTCGACGTACGTGCGCCGCTTCAACGCCTGCGACGAGGAGACCGTCACGAACGCCATCCCGAATGCCGCCGCCGAGAAGTTCCTCGCGGAGAACGTCCCGTTCTTCGCGTGCCCCGATCGCGAGATCGAGCGCACCTACTATTTCCGCTGGTGGACCTTCCGCAAGCACATCCGCAAGGGCGCGCGCGGCGGATGGCGCATCACGGAGTTCCTGCCGAAGGTGGGCTGGAGCGGCACCGACAACACGATCGTGTGCGCGGCGGGGCACCACTTCCGCGAAGGACGCTGGCTGCGTGATCCGCAGTATCTTGCAGACAATGCCCGTTTCTGGCTCGCCGGCAAGGACGCCGGCCACCGGTGGGGCTATTCAAGCTGGCTCTACACGGGGACGTGTCAGCTTGCCGAAGTCTCGGGCCTGGACGACCTGCCCGCCTCATTGCTCGACGACGCCGTGAATTACTATACGCGTTGGGAGAAGGGCGTTCCGAAGCAGGGGGGCAAGTTCATCATGGGCGGCGACGGCAAGGGCGGGTTCATGTCCTTGGACGGACACGAGGGCACGGAGATCTCGCTCGGCGGCAGCGGATGGAAGCCGCTCTTCAACTCGGCGATGTGGAGCGAGGCGAAGAGCATTGCAGCCGTCGCGCGCCGTGTCGGGAAGGCGGATCTAGCCGCGCAGTTCGAGGCGAAAGCCGAGGGCGTCCGCAAGGCGCTGATGGCGCAATGCTGGAACGGCGACCTCAAGTTCTTCACCACGCGTCATCGGGATGGAGCCTTGACAGCGGTGCGCGAGCTTCACGGCTACGCGCCGTGGTATTTTGGGATGCCGCTTGACGTCGCGCCCGACTGGGAGCAGCTCTTCGACGAAAAGGGCTTCGCCGCCCAATACGGGCTCACGTTCCCAGAGCGCCGCGCGAAGGGCTTCACGATCGCCTACAAGGGGCACGAGTGCCAGTGGAACGGGCCGAGCTGGCCGTTCGCAACCTCAGTCGCGCTCACGGCATACATCAACGGTCTCCACTCCCGCGCGCGCAAGCCCGGCGAAAGCGAACGCTTCACGTTCCTGATGTGGCAGTACGCATTCGCGCACAAGCTGCACCGCACGCCCACCAATCCCATCGGACGCAGGTTCGACCCGACGGTGCCCTGGATCGATGAGAACATGAATCCCGACACGGCGGACTGGATCGCCCGCACGCTCCTCCTTCAGCGCAAGCAGAAGCCCCGCGAGCGCGGCAAGGACTACAACCACTCGACGTTTTGCGACCTGGTTATCTCGGGACTCGTCGGCTTCATGCCGGAGGGCGCGGACGGCTTCTCGGTCGATCCGCTCTGCCCCGCGACGTGGGACTACTTCATTCTTGACAACCTCTGCTACCGCGGCCACGATGTTTCCATCCGCTGGCACCGCGGGCGCGGGCTCACCGTGAAGGTCGACGGACGCGAGGCCGCGCACAGCCCCACGCTTTCCAAGGTGCATGTGTGCCTCGCACCGTAGGATTTTCGATCTGCTATGCAGCAGAGAGTTTTGAATCTAACAACAATCAACAGGAGATGCAAAAATGACAAATGCAAAAATGACAAAAGGAGCATACATCGTGTCTCACTCTTTGGTAAGGGTTCAAGCTGCTCTCCTTGCGGTTGCTGTTCTGATGGCAAGTGCGGCGGTGGCGCAGAGGACCGTCAATATCGTCGCTTATGATGATGCGACGCGCGAAGTGTCGCTCGCGTTCGGCGGGACATCGGGCGTCGCCGAGAACGTTTATCTCGCCTATGGCTCCGTTGACTGCGGCGGACACTTCCGCAAGTGGCCTAGCTACGTGAATATCGGTACGATCGCGACGGACGCGGCGGCGATGACGTACACGCTCCCACCCGAAATCACGACGGGCGTCTATTACCGCTTCTTCGTGGGCGACTCGCCCTACGACGCCGAGCTGGAGTACATTCAGGGCGACGGCAAATCCTGGATCAACACGCAGTTCGTGCCTTCCTCCGCCAACAGTGTGGAGACAAAGGTGTACCTTGATGACAAGGGGAACGGAACTAGTCGCTATGAGACCTTCTACTGCGCGCGCAGCGAGGACATGACGTCCTCCTTCATGGGAATCATGATAGATGGCAATCTTCGCATTGACAGGAAGGACAGCCTCGGACAGCAGTCAAATACTCTTCCAGTCCCAACGTTGACATGCTATACGCTCTTCATTGACTATTCCAAATCGTCTGGTGCCGTCACCACTAATCTTTTGGCGGCTAGCGATTTGATCACGGATTCGGCAGATGCCTACACGGCAGGCGGAAAGCTTACGCTCTTCACCAGTCACAAGCATGCCTACACCGTGCCCGACGACATGGACTCGGCTTTCCCATTCAAGGGAAGAATGTACTGGTTCAAGCTGACCAACACCGTCACCGGCAATCTAGACCTTGACATCATCCCTGTCATCGTTGGCGGCTCGCCGTGCATGTACGACAGGGTGAGCGGCAATGTGCTGCCGCGCAAGGGCAAGGCGGGCGGAGCGTTCATCGCCGGACCTGAACTTTCCGTTGCCGTCGCCTCTTCGCAGACGTGCCGCTTCGGCACGCTGTCGGCCGAAGTGAACTACTCTACCGGCGGCGTCACGCTCTCGTTCCCGCAGTTAGACGCAGATGCGGACGTTTGGGCGGTCTATTCGACGGACACGGATGCGGGTGCGTTCTCGCCGAACGGATGGGGGCACTATGCAAAGGTCGCGAATGTCTCCGCAGGCGCAACGAGCGCGACATTTTACATGAACGAACTCGCCGGCGGGAGCGACGCATATACCTACAAGACCATGCGCTTCGTGTTGGCGCATGCGACGGAAAAGAACACGCCGTTTGACTATCAGGCAGAATACATCGTCGCTGACGGCACTACCGCCAATGTGAAGTACATCGACACCGGCATTGTGCCGAACTCCACCGATTCCGTCGCCGCGGGATTGAATATCAGGGCCAAGAACAATGGAGGCATCTGGTCCGCACGAAAATTGTACAACAGTCAGACGTTTTCCTGCCTGGCGACGACCGGTGGCGCGTTCCGCTTCGATCGCAACACCGCGTACTCGGCTGCGTCCGGCACGTTCACGCTCAACAGCGATTATGAGTTGGCCGCAGACTACAAGACGCGCATATTTGGCGTGAAGGGCGCGATAAACGGCGCGACGTCCGGATTGATCGAGAACGGCGGCTATTTCACCCCCGGCAGTAGACTTTATCTCTTCGCAATGAACAACAACGGCAGTATGACCAATCCTGCGAACTGCTGGCTCTACTGGCTCAGACTTTGTTTGTGGTCGGGTGAGGCGAGACGCGACATGATACCCGTCGTCAAGGACGGCACGGCGTATCTCTACGACAAGGTGACGGACGCTCTGATGGCGAACCACGGCACGTTCGCCGTCGGCCCGAGGGTCTCGCAGCGCTACGGCATGGATGTGTTTATGACATCCGCGCCCTGTTCCGACACGCGTAATCCTAACGACCTGGCGTATGCACGGATGGTCAACGCAGGCGCTGGATCGTACTCATGGCGTTTCTACAATTCCGAAAGGCAGGAAATTGCCAATCCGTCCGTTTCCTTGCCAGATGCCACGATGGCGGTTATCCTCGGATCATCTGCAGAAATCGCGGCGGTCGTTGCAGACCGTGCGGCCAACGGCTGGACGGCGGGCGGATACAGAATCTTCTCCTTCACAGTTATGTCGGACGGTGAAACTATCGCTGGTTTTGACGGATTGGTCTTCCACGAAGCCACGATAGACCTTGCGGGCCATTCCTTCATTCTTCCAGCGGCGATGCGCGATTCCGGCCTTGCGTTCACCGTGACGAACTCCGTTGCCGCGACGACAGGAGCGTTGACGATTGATGTCCCTGCAGACGCAGTCGTCACGAATGACTTCATTTCGCTTCGCGGGAACCTCATACTTGTAAAAACGGGCGAGGGCGGGTTCGTCGCCGCGAAGTCCGGTCAGACCTACTCCGGCGGTACCGCGATTTCAAACGGCGTATTCGCGGTGGGCGCGAATGGCGATGCCGGCATCATTGGTCCGTCTGGCACGGTGACGGTCGGGGAAGGTGCGACGCTTGACATGTGCGGCAAGATGAACTTCGGCGTTTTTGATTTTGTCCTTGCCGGCGGCACGCTCGCCAGCAGCGCCTTGTACGCATATAGTTTTCATGACAATGAAGGGTATGCAGGACATGTGGGAATCGCAAGCCTGACGCTTACGGCCAATTCTACGGTCAGCATTCCGGCGAAGTGCAGATACGGCGTGTGCAATGGAAGGTCGCGCACGGCGATCGACCTTGGAGGCCACACGCTCACGTTCGATCTTGGCGACGCTGGCAGTGACAGTGCTTATTTTGACATCATCAGCGCAGACGTTGAAAACGGCACGATGGTCGTCAACGGATACAATGGCTACTCGACGATCATACCAAGATATTCTGTTGTGGCCACGAACAATGTGACGTGGAGGAACAGTGGTCGGTTCCTCCCCATCGGTGGAACGACGAGGATCGATCTGCTGAACTACGATTCGCACGATACGAAAGAGACGAACGAAGGAAACGATGGACTGCATGTCTGGGGCGTGTTCACGCCTCATTCAACGACCTATCGCGGACTCACGATGGAGGACGGCTCCACGCTCGACCTTTCGGCGATGGAAGTTGCGTTGCCGTCCGTCTCGCCCGAATGTTCCAGCTTCCCGCTCAAGTTCGCCGAGAACGCGACGGTTTACGTGAAGGTGGGCGAGCGTCCGCTTAGTAATGGCGACCCGCTCGTAAGCTGGACTACGCCTCCAGAGAACATCGGCACAGTCAAGTTCAAGCGCGCCGTCGGAGAGCGCAACTTCTACGTTGAAGTTAAGGACGACGGACTCTACTATCACCCCTCTGGCTTCATGATCATCGTGAAGTAGCGATGGGTCTGCAACTTATGAACAAGATCAAGGATGTCAAGATGCTCGTGACGAGAGATTTGCTGAAGGTTGTCTTATGCGCGGTGGTTGCGGCAGGCATGATGCTTCAAGTCTGCGCGGCGGCGCGCGTGGATGTGCATCCGCAGTGCTTCGAGCCTGGCGGATGGTCGCTCGACCCGCAGTTTATGGACGTGATGGGCTCGCCCTACCTGCTCGCGCATGGCCTGGGCGTGCGCGTGATGGACGCGACCGCGCGCGTGGACGTGCCGGAGTCCGGCGAATGGCGCGTATGGGTGCGCACGCGCAAATGGGTTGACGGCGCGGGCGCCTTCAATGTTTCGCTTGGCGGAAAGACGCTGCCGACGGTGTTCGGCTGGAGCGCGCCGGAATGGAATTGGGAGAGCGGCGGCGCAGTGCGCCTTGAGAAGGGCGAGGTCGAGGTGCGCCTGACGGACCTCGACGGCTTCGACGGACGCTGTGCGGGCGTGGTGCTGACGCAGGAAGCCACGCCGCCGAAGGGAGCGCTCTCACCGGAGACGCAACCTGTGGCGGAGACTGTGAGGGCCGACTTCGTTGTGGTGGGCGGAGGTCTGCCGGGAACGTGCGCGGCCGTGGCGGCGGCGCGAATGGGAATCAAGGTGGCGCTTGTGCAGGACCGTCCGATGCTCGGCGGCAACGCATCTTCCGAAATCCGCGTGTGGAGCGGCGGCGAGGCGCGCTACGATCTCGTGCGCGAGCTGCGCGGACGCTTCACGAACAGCGACGCCAACCTCGCCCTGTGCGACGCGCGGCGCATGCGCGTCGTGGCGGACGAGACGAACATCGCGCTGCGCGTGAACACGCGCGCCTTCGGCGTGGAGAAGCATGCGGACGGCACGATTGCGGCGGTGAAGGCGCTCGACCTGAAGCGCAACCGCGTGGTGCGCTTCGAGGCGCCGCTCTTCTGCGACGCGACGGGCGACGGATGGGTTGGCTACTGGGCGGGCGCGGACTGGCGAATGGGCCGCGAGGCAAAGAGCGAGTACGGCGAGTCGCTTGCTCCCGAGAAGGCGGATGGCGACACCCTTGGCGCGTCGCTCATGTGGACGAGCGTGGTCGCGAATGCGCCGATGGATTTCTCCGCTCCCTGGGCCGAGCCGCACGCGCAGGGCGTTGAGGCGGTGAACGGATGGTGGAACTGGGAGTATGGCATCCACCGCGACATGATCGCAGAGGGAGAGGCGATACGCGACAGGCTGCTGCTCGCGACATACGGCGCGTTCTCGCTCGCGAAGAGGCGTCCGAAGAACACGAACCACGCGCTGAACCTCTGTCCATTCCTGCTTGGCAAGCGCGAGTCGCGCCGCCTGCTCGGAGACTGGGTGTACTCCGAGAAGGACGTCACGAGCCGCCGTCCGTTTGCCGACGCCATCGCCTCCGGTTCGTGGGGCATCGACCTCCACTTCGACAACTACAAGCCCGGCGTCGACTTCCTCACCACATGCCACGGCACGACAGACCACGGCGAAACGTACGGACGCTACTGGATTCCATACCGCAGCATCTATTCGCGCAACGTGGCGAACCTCTTCATGGTCGGACGCTGCTTCAGCTGCACGCACGTGGGCCTTGGCGGACCGCGCGTGATGAACACTCTCGCGCAGCTCGGCGTCGCTGCAGGCGAGGCGGCTGCGATGTGCCGCGAGCTCGGCGAAACGCCGCGCGGCATATACGCCCACGGCCACATACGGAAGCTTCAGGGACGTCTGGGCGGCGAGTTCCCGGGGGTGCCAGACCCGAAGCTCGCGGACTGGCGCATTGTGGATGACGAGTCGGAAGGCGTGAAGTTCGGAAAAGGCTGGCAGAAGCGCCATGTCCACTACGGCGACCAGGTGGGCGAGTATGCCCATTTCCCTGGCAAGAAAGCCGAGCCAGCCGTCTATCCGCTGCCGGTGGACAAGGAGGGACGCTACGCGCTGATGGGGCGCGTTCCGTTCAGCTGGGGGGCGAAACCCGGCTCCAAGACGGTGTGCGAGCTGACGAGCGGAGGGCGCGTGAAGACGTTCACAATCGACCAGGCCATTGCCGACGGCACATGGAGGAAACTCGGCGAGTTCGATCTCGCGCCCGGCGCCACGCTCAAGCTGCTGCCTGCAAAGTCCAAGGGATACGTCGTGGCCGACGGTTTCGCCGTGGCTCCAGTACATCGACACGGGCGTTGATGCCGGCGCGAACACGACGATCGACATGTCGTTCGGGCATTGCGTCTATGGAAACGGAAGCACGCTGTTCGGCAAGGACGTTTGGGATCCGCGGGGATTCCTCTTCATCCTCCAGCAAGGCAAGTTCCGTTTCTTCGGCGCGAAGGGGAAGGAGCCAGGCGAGGCGTGGAATCTGATTGCGAAGGACGAGACGGAGGAACGCGACTACCGCTTCACGCTCGGCGCGGACAACACGGCGCGTCTGTTCGGCGCGGACGGCAGGGAACTGTGCGCGCTCGCGACCGATCGTTCCACCGCTTCGCACCATACGCTGTGGCTCTTTGCGTGCGATTGCCCACATGCCGAGTTCGGGCAGTTCCGTCTCTATGCGATGAAAATCGCCACGGACGCGGGCGAGACGCTGCGCGACTTCGTGCCCGCGCGCCGCATGAACGACAAGGCCGTTGGCCTCTATGACCGCGTGACGAAGCGTTTCTTCGCCAATGCCGGCAAGGGCGCGTTCCTCGCGCCGGGCGATCAACCTCCCCGTGGCAGGCGCTGGTCGCTTGCGCGGGCGCGCGAAATTGCCCCGTCGTAACCTCTCACCGTCGCATGCTTTCGCCCTGTCGACCCGGTGTTCGACAAGATCGCAATGGCTGAAAGCGACATCATCACGTTCCATTTCTACGGAAACGCCGCCGGTACTCGCAAGAAGATCGCGGAAATGTCCGTTGCGGGGCGACCGATAATCTGCACGGAATGGCTCTTTCGTCCGTCCGGTTGCGACGTGCCGAACATTCTTTGCATCTACAAGGAGACGGGCACGGCTGGCAGAAGCTCAACGAGCCGGGAATAAAGGAGATTCCGCAGTGGGTGAAGGACGGCAGGACTTCCCCGACCGGACGCCACACTTTCACGACGTGGAAGCACTGGACGAAGACGGACAAGCTCCTGCCTTCCGGTCTCCTCGGCCCGGTGTCAATGAAATATGATGCGGCTTTTAGCGCAGCGGCACAGAGGCGTGAAGACCGCACGCACAAGGTCAATGCCACGTCTAACAAAAAGTGAGGAATGACGAACATCACGATGGCGGCGGCTGGCTGCGGGTTCATGCTCATGGGTGTCGATTGGTAGCGAGCGAAGGCAAAAGTCGAAGTTCACCTATTTCATGAAAGTGGAAATAGGTGAACTTTTCCGTTTGACTAGATGTGCGAAGAATGCTACCATATCGACATCTTTTTAGGGAAAGGTGTCTTTCATGTTCGTTGGACGACAAGATCAGATTGAGCAGCTTGCCTCATTATGGGGCAAGAGAACATCCTCTTTGGTTACATGCAGGGGGCGCCGTCGCATTGGCAAAAGTACGCTCATCAAGGAATTTGCGAAAAAGACAGGTGTTCGCTTCTTGAAGATCGAGGGGGTGCATCCCGAAGAGGGCTTCTCAAATGCAGACGAGCTTCGCGCATTTGTCGAGCAACTGGCGGCCCAGACGGGTTGCGCGCGGACGGTACCGCAAAACTGGCTGGAGGCGTTTATTCGTCTTGACCACGAGGTCAAGAATGGACAGAAGACCGTTGTCCTACTGGACGAAATTTCATGGATGGGCTACTACGACCCGATGTTCGCAAACACGGTCAGAATCGCGTGGGAGAATTATTGGAAGGACCATGATCGGCTGATTCTGGTGTTGTGCGGGAGCGTATCCTCCTGGATCAAAGAGAACTTCATCGACAATTCGTCCTACATGGGACGCCGTTCGCTCGATCTCGTGGTCGGAGAACTGCCTCTTAAGGAATGCGTCAAGTTCTGGGGACGGGCGGCGGAGCGCGTCAATCCCAGGGAGATAATCGACGTGCTCTCCGTGACAGGCGGCGTTCCGCGCTATCTGGAGGAGGTCAATCCGTCCCTTTCCGCCGATGAGAACATCAGGCAGATGTGTTTTCTGCCCAACAGCATCCTGCGGACGGATTTCGACGAGATGTTCACGGACGTCATCACGCATCAACCGGCCTTCACGGCAAGGGTCTTGAACTGCCTTGTCGACGGGTCGCGCAGCGTGACGGACATCGCGGAAATGCTGGAAGAGGGGAAAGGAGGACGGTTGTCGGCCGCGCTCGCGCGCCTTGCGGAATCGGGATTCGTTTCGGACGATGCCGGAAAGAATCCAGAGACAGGCGCGGACATCAGGGAAAAGAAATACAGGCTCAGGGACAACTATGCGAGATTTTACCTGAAGTACGTTGCGCCGGTCAAGCGTGTCATCGACACGGGGTTGTTCAAGTTCGCTGGCATTGAACAGTTTTCAGGTTGGGATGCGATCAAGGGGCTTCAGTTCGAAAATCTCGTCGTGAACAATGCCGCAGAGCTTCTTTCGCCGCTGCACATGGATCGCACGCTCGTCCTGTCGGCCGCGCCGTATTTTCGGAAGGCGTCCGAAAGTTCGGGCAAGGAGGGCGTCCAGGTTGATCTGCTTCTCCAGACGAAAATGTCCTATTGCGTCGTCGAGGTCAAGCGCAAGGCGAACATCGGCCGCGAGGTCATCTACGAAGTCGAGCGGAAGCGTCGGCTGCTGCCGCACCCGAAGAGCGTGTCTGTCCGCACCGCGCTTGTGTACGAGGGCGAACTGGCACCGTCAGTGGAGGCCGATGGATTCTTTGACGCGATCATCAGGTTCAAGGACTTGCTTGGGATCTAAATCAGACAAGACTTTGGGTGCAACTAAAACGGAAAATCAAGTTTAGTTGGCCCCTAACTCGCTTGCGTTCTGAATCGCGATTCTCTGTTGCCGGGTTACATCGGGGTTTGATATGATAACCGCACATGAAAGGCTACATATCCATGAGAAAAATATCATATCAATTCAAGGGGATTTGCCTCACGGCGGTTGCAGCCGTATCGGTGCAGGTTTTTGCGGGGGCGAATTTAATCCAGAACGGCACGTTCGAAGGGACGGCGACGCAGCATAAGTGGGGCGGGTACTGGGACAGCAATGGGTTCTCCTGTCCAGGGTGGAAGTTTGAAGGGCTTTCTGGAATTGCCAAGTCCGATGGCGTGTGGGTGGCGGAGAAGTTTTCCGTGGGCAGGTAGGCCATGTTCCTGAAACGTGCGCGTCCAGGTGATGCGGGCGGCCGGAATTTTTTTGCAGTTCGCGCGGGTTTAATTGACATTCGAATGGGACGTGTGGTACAATTCAGGCATGAACAAATACGTTGCAACTACCTTCGCCGTGGCCGCAGCAGTTTTTGTTGCCGCGCACGCCTCGCCCATCCGCCTGAGATCGACGACCATCAACCCGCCTGCGCAGGCCGCCCGAGGTGCGACGCTCCTCGGCGCCGGCGTCCCCGCACCAGCGCGCGGTCTGTATCTTGTGCAGCCCGTGAACGGCGAGGTTACCGACGAATGGCGCGACAGATTGGAGTCGCTGGGCGCGAAGATACGTTCCTATATACCCGACGACACCTATCTCGTCGAAATCCCGGGCGAACGCTATGCCGACCTCGCGGCGAACCTGCCGCACGCATATCTAGGCGAATTTAGGCCCGACTACCGCTATGACGCTTCGGAGCTTCCCCCAGAACCGGCCGCACCGACGGCCGGCGGGCAGCCGGTGCGCCTGCTCGCGGCCACGCCGGCGCCTGCGGGTGGCGCAGGGGCGGATTCCGCACGTTTCGACATTCTCCTCTTCGAGAAGGGAACGGCGGACGCGGTGGCGCAGAAGATCGCAGCGCTCGACGGATGCACTGTGGAGGAGGCGACCGGACGAGGCGTCCGGGCCGTCCTCACCGCCGCCGCAGTGAGGGAAGTCGCCTCATGGCCTGACGTCCACTGGATCGAGCGCTTCCGCAAAAGCGTCCTGACGCTCGACATGGCCTTGAAGGCGGAACGCGCCAACGTCGAATCCGTGTGGGAGGGCGGAGCCACGCTCCTCGGGTTGACTGGCACGAACCAGATCATCGGCGTAGCCGACACGGGCCTCGACACGGGCACAAACGGCACGCTCCACCTTGACATTCGGAATCGGCTCGTCTCTTCCGCTTCCGTCTCGGAGCGCGGCAGGTGGCACGACCAGAATGGACACGGCACACATGTGGTCGGATGCGCGATGGGCAACGGCCGTCGGTCGAGCGGCGGCATCCGCGGTCCCGCCTACGAAGCGCGCCTTGTCATGCAGTCCACGTTGCAAAACAACACCGCCAAAAGCGGCATCTCCATCCCCTCCGACATCGAGACGATGTTCCAGTCCGCTTACAATCTGGGCGCGCGCGTGCACAACAACAGCTACGGACAAGGAGAGAAGGGCTCCCCTGTCAACAACTACACCGCCAAGTGCGAGGGTGTCGACAACTTCATCTTCGAGCATCCGGACATGACGATCGTATTCTCGGCGGGGAACAACGGGGTGGACATCTCGCCAACGAACGGCGTCGTCGACACGTCCACGCTGAACGGCTACGCCGCAGCGAAGAACAGCATCGTCGTGGGCGCGTCCGAGAACTTCCAGACCAATCACTATTCGAACTACACGTATGCCAGCAAGTTCACTTCGGCAACGCCCATCAACGGCGACTCGTACTCCCTGCCGCAGGATGGCGTCCACCAGGGACTGGCGGCGTTTTCCAGCCGCGGGCCGACGAGCGACGGCCGCATTCGGCCGGACATCGTCGCGCCCGGCACGGGCATCGTCTCCATGCAGTCGTCTCTCGCGCAGAAGGAAACAGGGTACTGGCTGTACAACGACCACTACTGCTACATGCAGGGCACGAGCATGGCCGCGCCGATCGTCGCCGGCTCAGCGGCGCTCGTCAGGCAGTGGATGAAAGAGCAGTACGGAATCTCCAGCCCCGACGCCGCCACGGTCAAGGCGATCCTCCTCGCGGGCGCGCGGAGCCTAGCGCCCGGGCAGTACGGCACCGGCGCCACCAGGGAAATCCCCTCGACATACCCAAACAACGCCGAGGGCTGGGGGCAGCTCAACCTCAGCAATTCGCTCGCCAATGTGACAGGAGTGTATGTGGAGAATGCGCAGGTCATCGGCAACAACTCCTCTGCGAACTGGGTTATCGAGGCTCCGGCGGGACGGCCCGTCACGTTCATGCTGGCATGGACGGACGCGCCAGGCGATCCGTCTGCGTCAACCACCGCCACCAAGCGCGTCAACGCCCTCAACTTCAGCGTGACGCGCGACGATGGCAAGACGTACACCATGAACTCCGGCAGCATATCCGGGGCGACCGCCCTTGGCGTGCGCATCCCCACAAGCGACATGACATCATACCACGTCTTCACGGCGCGGGTCTGGACGGCGTCCAGCAGCATCAAGACGGGCATGGACACATCTCTCACTGGCGGCACTAAGAACGCGACGCGCTATTCGCTAGTCGTGAACGGCGGCCGCGCATATAGGACGTATCGAAGCGCCTATTTCCACTACAACAACGACATGGGGACGGTGAAGACCAATTCCGTGAACATCGGCGCCGTCATTTACAACTACATGCCTACACCTGTCCGCAGCGGCTATGTGTTCGACGGATGGTACACCGCCTCAAGCGGCGGCAGGAGGGTCAGTCCGTTCACGATCCAGAGCAGGTCCAACAAGCACTTCTACGCGCATTGGCGCCCTGGAGGACCGGCTAACGACAACTTCGCGAAAGCGGCCAAGATCACAGGCTACTACGGCTCCGCATCAGGCACGACGGCATACGCCACGCGGGAAACCGGCGATCCGCTGCCGGCCTTCAAGACGGCAGCCACGAACACGGTGTGGTGGGTATGGACCGCCCCAGCCACGGGAAAGGTCCAGTTCAACACCGCCGGGTCCGGAATAGACGACACCGTGATGGGCGTCTACAGGGGAACCTCCTTATCCGCGCTGACGAAGATCGCGGAGAACGACGACGCCATATCTGGCTGCTACATCAGCTCGAACGCGTTCGACGTTGTGCTGGGGAACGCGTACCGCATCTGCGTGGCGGGCTATGGCAACAGCAATGTCGGCGCGGTGAAGGTCAACTGGAGCTACCTCTCCAAGGTCACTGTGTCGCTGAACGCCAACGGAGGTTCGCCAAGCTACGTCTTGTCGCGTGAAATGGGCCAGCCGGTCGGCACCTTGCCGACGGCGTCGCGTCCGGGCTACGCCTTCTCGGGCTGGTGGAAGTCGGGGACCAGGCTGTACCCGACGACGGTCGTATACGGCAACGTCACGTACGCCGCGCAGTGGATGGCCCGTCCAGCGAACGACGACTTCGCCCATGCGGGCGAGATTTCTGGCGTGGAAGGGACAGTTTCGGCGTCGGTCAGGTATTCCTCGTCGGAGAGCGGCGAACCGTTGAAGTCGTACAGAATTGCCGCCACGAACACGGTCTGGTGGACATGGACCGCGCCGATAGACGGCACCGCGACCTTCGACACCGTCGGCTCATGCCTACCCAACGGAGAAAATATGGACACAGTTCTCGGAGTCTATACGGGCACGTCCGTGTCGGCGCTGACGAAAGTGGTTGAGAACGACGACGATACAAGCCTCTCGTACAAATACTGGAGCCGGCTCTCTTTCCATGCCGTCGCCGGGCAGACATACCGCATCTGCGCCTCGGGCTATGGAGCGGACAACGTGGACGGGACCATTAAGCTCAACATGGAAATGGAAGTGGAGAACGGCGGCGTAGCGAGATGGAAGGACGCATCCGGAATCTGGTGGACGTTCGTCTGGCAGGACGATGGCACCGCGACGATCGGCACCGGCGCGGAGCCTTCTGCCGCAGACAAGGCGCTGTACAAGGGGACCGTCGTCCTCCCTGCGACCGTGTACCGGGAGGGCAAACCGTACAAGGTCAAGGCAATTGCGCCGAAGGCCCTGTACGGCTGCACGCTCCTGAAGGGCGCCACCATTCCGGCCGGTCTGAAGTCGATCGGCGACTATGCGTTCAAGGACTGCACGAGCCTCTTGAAGGTGACCTTCAAAGACACGTTCCCGCCGACGAGCGATTTCAGGAAGGTGTTTGAGGGGACGATGATTCTTGTGCATTGGAATCTTCTCAATGATTCCATTGTGTCCTACGGATACATCGGCGGCGCATCGGGCAAGATGTCCGGCGGCAACTTCCTCGCAGGCGTCGATTCGGACGAGGCATGGGCGTCGATCATGGCCGAGCATGGCGACTGCGCAACGATGTGGTACAAGTGGGAGGCGCCGAAGTCGGGAACGGTGTGGTTCGACACGATCGGCAGCGTGTTCGATACTTTGCTGTATGTCTACCGGGCCGACACAAATGCCGAGGTTGCGAAGAACAACGACTTCGCGAAGAGTGGCGCTAGCCGCGTGTCGTTCAAGGCGGAGGCGGGCGTGGAGTATTACATCTGCGTTGGCGGAGCGAACGGTGAACGCGGCGAATACCCGCTCTCCTGGCGCATGGGCACGCCTGTCACGCTGACGCTCGACTCGAACGGCGGCGCGTTGTCCGGCGTGGACGTGCCCGCGAAGTTTACCGTTCCGAAGAATGTCGCCGTGGGCACGCTTCCCGCGCCTGTGAAGACGTATTATTCGTTCGCAGGCTGGTACACGGCGAAGTCCGGCGGCACGAAAGTGACGGCGAAGACGAAGTTCGCGAAGTCGACGAAGCTCTACGCGCGTTGGTCGAAGAGGAAATTCAAGGTGAAGGCAGTGGGCGTGGCGCCCGGCGTAAAGAAGGTGACGGGATCCGGCACGTATGCATGGGGAACGAAGGTGAAGCTCAAGGCGACGCCGGCGTACGGATACGTGTTCCAGCGCTGGGAGGCGGTGGACGCGGCGTCCAAGGCCGCCTTCCCGAAATACGACACGCAGAACCGCAAGAGCGCCTCGCCCACGATCACGGTGCCGAAGACTTCGAACGTTTCCTACAAGGCGCATTTCATCAAGAAGTCGGCCGACGCGATCGCCCTGGGCGCACTCCCTTACACCACGCTCTACGCCGAGAGCAGCGCGCTCGCGACATTAGTCATCGCCACGTCTGAATCCTATCCGACGGTGACGACGAGCAAACTTCCGGCCGGCGTCACGTTCAGTCTCTATTCCAACTCCGAAAACATCTACTTCTACGCTCTCCAGGTCGTTGCACCCGAAAAGGTGCCAGCCGGGCGGCATGTCGTGAAGGTGACGGCGAAGAACCGCTCCGGCAAGAAGGCGACGAAGAGTTTCGTCGTGTGGGGCCGGAATAGGACGCAGGCTGTCGACGCGGGCGCGCTCACCATGACCTACGGCACGTCCGCGCAGTCGCCCGGCGTGATGTACGCAGGCGTCAAGCACCGGCTTGCCGACTTGGGCGTATCCGTGACGAGCGGGTGGAAGATCACGAAGATCGGCGGGCTTCCTACCGGCATCACGTGGGACGCGAAGAGCCAGACGCTGAAGGGATACACGAAGAAGACGGGATCGTACACCTTCGCGTTCACCGTCGCGAAGGGCAGTACGTCGTACGTGGCCACCGCGACGTTCCAGGTGAAGACTTTGCCGGCTAAGGTCCTGGGCACGTTCTACGGCTACACCTGGGCCACCTCATACAGCGACTCGTTCGGCAGCAAGTCGCTGAAGGTGACGGCCTCCGTCGCTAAGGACGGCAAGGTGACGGCTAAGATGGGCAGCCGTAGCTTCTCCTGCAACGGACTCACCTACGACCTGTACAACAACACGTTCAGAGCCAACATGAAATCTAGCAGCAAGGACAAAAAGAAGAATGTGACCTACAATCATACCCTCGTCCTCGACTTCGATCCAACCGCGGCCTACTACGAGAATTCGCTTGATGGCCGATACTTCGAAGACTACACGAAGAAGACAAGCAGCGGCATAACGGAAGTCCTTCTCGCGCAACACGACATCGTAGGGCGCAGGAACGTGTTCGGCTACAACGCGAATGGGGGACTACTCTTCGAGGGGGCTGACGTGGCGCAGGAAGCGCTGGATCTCGCGACACTTCTCCACAAGACCGCATCGGTCTCGTTCGCAGGCGGCAGCGCGACGATCACCATTAATGGAACGGGCGTCGCGAAACTGGCAGGCACTTTGAACGGAAAGGCATTCAGCGAATCGGCGGTGATCTGGTACGTGGGCGACGAAGGAGCTTCAACGCGCTACCTCACGATATGGTCCTTCAGCCTCGGCATGCCGATAAACTATAAGCTGACCTATAAGACGGATGGATACGGCCAGTATCTCGACAGCATCGACGCGCCGTCTGCGCCGGCTGGCTGAACAATGTTCGCGCTTGTCGTAGCCGAAAGGATTGAAAAGTTGCATGAAGGAGATGGTGATGGTACGTAATGTAGTTATGTTGGTTATCGCCATCTGCGCGATGGCGGCGATGGGCGAGGATGGTTGCCCGACGGGGAACGTCGTGCGGCGCCTGGTCGATGCGCCGGCGGTGCGGGATGGATTTGGCGTATGGCCGTCCACGCCGCCTGAGGATTGTCCGTTCCCGCAGTCGGCGGCGTTCTGCGGTGTGGAGTTCACGGGACGGCATGCGGAGTACACGGCGGCCGACACGTGGTATCCGTCGTGGGCGTCGGACGGAGACATGTACTCGCCATGGACGGATGGCGTCGTTGAGTGGACAGGTAGCGACGGCAAGAACAACCGTCTCCGCAGCTGGTCTGGCAAACGCGCCGCAACGACGGGCCACGCGAAGATCGTCGGCGACGATCCGCTCAACCTGAAGATCGTCGATGCAGGCCTCTTCAAAAGCGATCCTCATCCCTACGAGGGACGCTACCCCTGCGGCAGCCTTGTCCACAACGGCGTGTGGTACTACGGCACATACTGCCTGAATCCACTCGGGAAAACAAAGGGGAACGAAGAGGGCTATCCGTGGGTGTGGCTCGGCCCGTTCGTCGGTTTCCGCTGGTCCACGGACTTCGGCAAGACCTGGACTCAGACGCACTGCACACCCGAAAAGCCGCTTTTCGGGGAGAATGGACTCAATGGCGAGCCGGTGAAGATCGGGTGTCCGTGCTTCGTTGATTTTGGAAAGAACATGGAGCATTCGCCGGACGGCAAGGCGTATCTCGTCGTGCAGGGGTCGAGCGACGGGAAGAGCCGTCGCTATGCCTACAACAGCTGGATCAACTCCGACCAGACGTACCTCATTCGCGTCACGCCGTCCATCGCCAACATGAACGACGCCTCGAAGTACGAGTTCTTCGCGGGGTACGGCGCGGACGGCAAGGCGCAGTGGACGCGCGACTTCGCAAAGATGAAGCCGCTCCTTGAATGGCGCGACCGCATGGGTCGCGTCTCGGCCACGTACAATCCCGCGCTCAGGAAGTACTTCATGTGCGTGACGGACGGGCGCACGACGATCTCGAAGTACAACACGTATATCCTGGAGGCGGATGAAATAACCGGGCCGTGGCGGCTCGTCACATACATGCGGGACTTCGGCGAACAGGCGTACTTCGTGAACATCCCCTCCAAGTTCATCGACGGTAAGGACGGCCGTACGATGTGGCTCTGCTACGCGGCGAACTGGTGGAGGCGGAAGGACGCCAACCTGAAGCCCATGCCATTCGGGAGCCGCTATGGAATGTGTCTGCAGGAGTTCCGCCTCGTGACGCCTGACGAGAAGCGCCCCGCCGTAGCGCCCGCGCCGAATCCGCTACTCTCCACGCAGAACCTCGCGCAGAAGGCGAGAGTGCGCACAAGCTCGGACTTTCCAAACTACAGCGGATACGGCGCGGTTGACGGCGTGATCGGCGGCTACCCCAACGAAATCTCCGACGAGTGGGCCGCCAAGGACGAGACCTGCACGGCGTTCATCCGCCTCGACTGGGAGAAGCCGCAGACAATCCGCAGCGTGTGGCTCTTCGACCGTCCGAACGACATCGTGCGCATCGAAGACGGGCTTCTTGTGTTCAGCGACGGCACGACGATCCGCACGGGCGCGCTGCCGGACGACGCGAAGAAGGGCGTGGCGTTTGAGTTTCCGCCGAAGACCGTCCGCTGGGTGATGTTCACGGTGGAGAAGGTGAACAAGGGCGGATGCCACGTCGGTCTTTCGGAAATCGCCGTGTTCTAGTGCCGTGTTCTAGCTCCACTTCTCTCTCGCATGCGCCACTGTTGGCGTTTTGTATGGTATAATATACGCCAATGTTTCAACAACGAAGGAATAGAGAAAATGAACAGACTCAACTTAGTCAAGATGGCAATGGTGGTGGCGCTTCCCGCGGTGGCGGCGTTTCGTCCGCCGGCCGTGCCGCTGGTGTCGTGCGACCCGTTCTTCAGCGTGTGGAGCGCGGCGGATACGCTCACGGAGAGGGAGACGACGCATTGGACCGGCGCGAAGCAGCCGATCTCCGTGACGCTCGAGGCGGATGGGAAGACGTGGCGGCTGTGCGGACTGGAACCGCAGTCCGTGCCCGCGCTTCCGCAGACTGGCGTGGAGGTGCGTCCGCTCCAGACCATCTGCACCTTCGCCGAAGGCGCGCTCAAGGCGAAGCTCGTCTTCTCCACGGCGAAGCTCACGGACGACCTTGACGTCTTTTCGCGTCCCGTCACATACGTGACCGCATACGTGGAGGGCGCGAAGAAGTGGAAGCTCAACGCCGCCATCTCCCCCGCCCTCGCGACGAACAACGACAGGGCGCAGATGGTCACCAACCGCTGCACGGTGGCCGGACTTCCCGCGATGTCCATCGGGCGCGTCGAGCAGCGTCCGCTCTCGTACAGCGGCGACCACGTCCGCTGCGACTGGGGCTATGCGTGGCTCGTCGGCCCAAGCGCGGCGAATGCCGGCGAAGCGCACTTCCTTCTCGCCTACGATGACGTGAAGGCCATACAGTTCTTCGGCGAAGACCTTCCTGCCTGGTGGCGGCGCGACGGGCTCTCCTTCACCGCCATGCTCGAGAAGGCCGAGGCCGAACGCGCCTCGATCATGAAGCGGCTCGACGCCTTCGACGCCGAATTCTACGCCGACCTCGTGAAGGTGGGCGGCGAGAAGTACGCTAAGCTCGCGAGCCTCGCCTACCGCCAGACGTTCGCCGCCTGCAAGCTTGCGGCGGACTGCAACAACCAGCCGCTCTACTTCTCCAAGGAGCAGGACTCCAACGGCTGCATCGGCACCGTCGACATCCTCTATCCGCAGTCGCCTCAGATGCTTCTTGCAAGCCCCACGCTCATGCGCGCCATGCTCGCGCCCGTTCTCGTGTACGCCTCGCATCCGCGCTGGCCATGGCCCTTCGCCCCGCACGACCTCGGCCAGTATCCCCTCGCCAACCAGCAGCGCTACGGCGGCGGCGAGAAGTCGAAGGACGAATCGCTTCTGATGCCGGTCGAGGAGAGCGGCAACATGATCATCTGCCTCGCCGCGCTCGCGCAGATCGAAGGCACGGCCGAGTTCGCGTCGTACTGGTGGCCCACGATCACGAAGTGGGCGGAGTATCTCGCGAAGTTCGGCTTCGATCCAGGCAATCAGCTCTGCACGGACGACTTCGCCGGACACCTCGCGCACAACGCGAACCTCGCCGCGAAGTCAATTGTGGCGCTCGCTTGCTACGCCCGCCTCGCGAAGGCGCTCGGCCACGATGAAGTCGCCGCCAAGTACGCGGCGATGGCCAAGGACATGGTGCCGAAGTGGATGGAGGCCGCGAAGGGCGGCGCGGAAGGCGCGTACCGCCTCGCCTACGACCGTCCAGGCACGTGGTCGATGAAGTACAACATCGTGTGGGACAAGGTGCTGGGCCTTGGGCTCTTCCCCGAGTCCGTCTTTGATGCGGAGGCCAACGCCTACTGCCGCCTCGCCCATGCGTACGGACTCCCTCTCGACAACCGCAAGCCCTACACGAAGACCGACTGGGAGCTGTGGTGCGCCGCGTTCACCGACCGCCGCGAGTGCTTCGACGCCATCGTCGACCGCGTCTACCGCTTCGCCAACGAGACTCCGAGCCGCGTGGCGTTCTCCGACTGGTATTGGACCGACAGTTCCAAGTACGTTCACTTCATCGGCCGCAGCGTGATCGGCGGCGTGTTCATGCCCATGCTCCGCGACGGCGCGATCTGGCGCAAGTACGCCTCTCGCGACAAGGCGAAGACCGGCCTCTATGCGCCGCTCAAAGAGCAGGCGAGATACAGGGTCATCGCGCCGGAGGGGCGTAAGTCCGCAGACATCGTTTGGAAGTATACGTTCGCCAATCCGCCCTATGGATGGGAGAAGCCGGAGTTCGATGATTCAGGGTGGCAGACGGGCGCGGGTGGATTCGGTACGTCCGGCACGCCCGGTGCAGCGGTCTGCACGAAGTGGAATACGAAGAACATCTGGCTGCGCCGCCACGTGACTTTAGACGCCGTGCCGGGCGAACCGCTTCTCTCGTTGCACCATGACGACGACACGAAGGTGTGGTTCAACGGCGTTCTCGCTGGAACGTTCAGCGGATATTCATGCGACTACGAGATGCAGAATGTCTCTGACGCCGCCGCGAAGGCGCTCAAGAAGGGCGACAACGTGATCGCGTCCACAACGCATCAGGACTACGGTGGACAGTACATCGACTATGGCATCGCAGAGAAGTGCGACAGCGAAGACGCATTCAACCTCGCTTCGTTCAACGTCCGCTGTGCCACCAAGGCCGACGCGGGCGTGCATTTCTGGACGAACCGCTTCCCGTACGTGCTGAAGGTGATCAGAGACCGCGCCTTCGACATCGTTGGAATGCAGGAGCTTACGACAGTCCAGAGGACGTGGCTCGACGAGGCCCTCGGCGACGGGTGGGGGCGCGTCGGGATCGGGCGTCTGCCGGAGGACGCTGGAGAGTCGATGTCCATCTACTACCGCAAGGCGCGCTTCGAGTGCCTCGCCACGGACACGTTCTGGCTCTCCGAGACGCCCCGCGTGCCCGGCTCGAAGTCGTGGGACTCCGCCTGCGAGCGCAATTGTACCTGGGGCCTCTTCCGCGACAAGCGCACTGGCCGCAGATTTCGCTACTACAACACGCATCTCGATCACATAAGCAACGAGGCTCGCGTGATGGGCATGAGAGTGATCCTCGCTGAGATGCGTCGTCTCTCGCAGGGCGAGACAGTCTTCCTGACGGGCGACATGAACGCGCACTACAAGAATGTTCCGGCGGAGGACAGGGCTCGGCTGGAGGCTGGCGGTGGACCCGTCATCGACGATCCGCTGACGATAGCCGACCCGATATCCGCCGCTCTCCACACTCTCTACGACACGCGCCTCAGAAGCGAGACTCCGCACGAGGGGCCGGTCAACACGTTCAGCGGATACAGGCCGAGCAACGTCTGCCTTATCGACTTCGTATTCGCCACGGGCAACGTGCGCGTCCTGCGCCACGTCACTTGCCATGAGCGTCCGGACGGCGTCCATCCGAGCGACCACGACGCCGTGATGGCGCGGATCGTAATCAAGTAGCACTTACGGAAGCGAATGCTAGAGCAGCAGCTACTCCCCAGGCAGACGCAGACGCAGACCCTGTCGCCCAAAATGCAGCAGGGGCTGGCGATTCTGCAGAGGCCGATCACGGAACTGCGGGCGGAGCTGCAGAGGCAGATGAGCCTCAACCCTGCGATTGAGTCCATCGAGTGGAGGGCGGAGGTGCCGATGTCCGCCGCGCTTCCCGAGGCGCATGTGAGCGGAAGCGTCTCGGAGAAGGAGCTGGAATTCAATCCCTCCACTCCGCAGGGCATTGAGACGCTTTCCACCGACGATTCGGACCGCGACCAGTTCCTCAAGAACATGGAGAACTTCGAGCCTTCGTCCGAGAACGGCGCGGTCGATCCCGACGCGCAGACGCGCCGCCAGGCCTTCTTCGACCGCCAGGTGAAGACGGAGACGCTGCAGGATCATCTTCTTGCGCAGATACCGCTTTCGGACATAAAGACGGAAGACCGCCGTCTCGCCGAGACGCTGGTGTACAACATCAACGACGACGGCTATTTCACCGGCTCGATTCCCGACATCCAGATGACGAGCGGCATGGTGACTGAGGCGCACGTGCTTGCGATTCTCGCGCAGATCGGGCGTTTCGATCCGCTTGGCTGCGGCGGACGCAACCTGCGCGAATGCCTGCTCATGCAGATGGAGAAACTCGACGACTCCCCATGGGAGGACGAGGTGCGCGCGCTTGTGGACCGTCACATCCCGGACCTCATGGCGAAGCGCATGGAGCCGATCTTGAAGGACTTGAAAATCGACGCCGCTGATTTTCCGAACGTTCTTGCCGAACTTCGCAAGCTAACACGCCATCCCGGGCGAGGATTCCAGCCGCGCGAGGATCTCTCCATCTACATTGAGCCCGAGGTGTACGTGGTGCAGACTGCATCGGGCGCGTGGAAGGTGCGCGTGCCCGAAGGCTATCTGCCGAAGGTGGTGATATCGCGCGACTACAGGCGCATGCAGAACGACCGCCGCTTAGACGCGGAGGCACGCAGCTATGCCAGAAAATCAGTTGACGAGGCGGAGAGTCTACTGGATTCGATGGCCGAGCGTCAGGAGACCATACGCCGCATCGCGCAGGCAATCGTCAACGAGCAGAGCCGAGCCTTCGACGCCAGGTCGCTCTCGGCGCTGCGTCCGCTCACGATGGACCAGGTGGCCGAAGCAACCGGCCTGCACAGCTCCACGGTGTCTCGCGCCGTCAACGGCAAGTACATGGCCACGCCGATGGGAATCATCGAGATGCGCAAGTTCTTCTTGCGCGGTGTGGCTACCGAAGGCGGCGATGAAGAGGTGGCGAAGACCGCGGTGATAAACCGCATCCGCAGCATCATCGAAGGCGAGGATCCCGCAAAGCCTCTCTCAGACCAGAGCATCGTGGAGATTCTCAAGAAGGAGCATGTGGTGGTGGCCCGGCGCACCGTGGCGAAATACCGCGAGGAGCTTAAGATCCCCGGCACAAGGGAAAGACGAAAGGAGAAGATTCAATGAAGAAGATGATTCTGGCATCGGCGGCGTGCATTGCGCTTGCGATCACCGCGCAGGCGTTGGAGATTGGCGGAGAGCGGTTGAGGGGGCGTCCACCCGAGACGCTGCTCGTGTGCGGTGGAGGAAGCGTGTGGATGGTCGATCCTGACGGAAAGGTAACGTGGAAGAAGGATAAGTGCGGCAACATCCACCGCGCGGTGAAGTGCGGCGGCAAGGTGTATTGGTCCAACGGCAATGTGTGGGTCACCGAGATCGCCACCGGCAAGACTGAGCTCTACTACAAGCCCGCGCCGCGCGAGGGAACGTACGGGTTCGACATCGCCTCAAACGGCAACATCGTGGTTGCGGAGAACGGCACAGACTACATCACCGAGATGAAGATCGACACGAAGGATGTTGTGGCGAAGTTCAAGGGCGATCCGCGAGGCGCTGACGGCAAGATGCCGTCGCCGCATCACCACTACCGCATGGTGAGCCGCACCGCGGCGGGCACTTATCTTGTGTGTTGCTCGGGCGCGAACATCGTGCGCGAGTACGATGCCTCGGGCAAACTCATCTGGGAGCAGCCCACGCCTGCACTCGCCTTCGAGGCGTTCCGGCGCGTGAACGGCAACACGCTCATCTCCCATCTCGGCGCTGTGACCGAGTACACGCCCGACCACAAGGTGGTGTGGCGCTTCTCGTGCGAGGACGCTCCCGCGCTGAAGCTTGCAAACCTCTGCGGCATATTCGAGAGGCCGAACGGAAATCTCGTGATTGGCACATATGCAAATGGCACGGAGAAGGGCGACCGTGCGACCGCGTTCGAGGTTACGCGCGACAAGAAGATTGTGTGGAGCTACTCGCCGGCGGGGAAGCGACTCTCCACGATGACGGTCTTGCCTGTGAAGGACTAGCGCTGCTTCTTGAGCGTGCGGCGGAAGAAGTCGAGTATTCTGCCGCCGATGTAGTGGTCGCCGAGGTTGTGGCCAAAGCCGGGCAGATAGAGCTGCTCGAAGCGCTTGTTGGCCTTCACGAGGGCGCCCACCACCTGCAGTGTCGAAACGGGATCCACATTCTCGTCCAGTTCACCGTTGATGAGCAGCAGGTCGCCCTTGAGGCGGTGCGCGTTCGTCACGTTCGAGTTCTCGGCGTACCAGGGTCCGATCGGGTAGCCCATCCACTGCTCGTTCCACCACATCTTGTCCACGCGGTTGTCGTGGCATCCGCATAGCGCAACCGCAGAGCGGTAGAAATCGCCATGGAAGAGAAGTGCGCCGAGCGCGTTCTGTCCGCCGGCCGAGTAGCCGTAGATGCCGACGCGCGAGAGGTCCATCCACGGACGTGACTCGGCGGCAGCGTGCATCCAGAGAATGCGGTCCGGGAAGCCGGCGTCCTTGAGGTTTCGCCAGCACACCTCGTGGAACGCGCGCGAGCGGTTGGCTGTGCCCATGCCGTCGATCTGCACCACCACGAAGCCGTCCGCAAGCATCTCGATGCCGCGCGGAGGATTCACGGGGAAATCTTTTGGCACGTGCGAGTCGTGCGGGCCGGCGTATATGAATTCGACGACGGGATAGCGGTTTGACGGATTGAAGTTGCACGGGCGCCAGATGACGCCCCAGATATCGGTGGCGCCGTCGCGTCCCTTGGCATGGAACACTTCGCCCTTTGGATATGCGGGCGTATTGAGCGACGATACGTTGACGGGCGGCAGATTCGCGATTACATGGCCATCGGCGGCGTCGCGCACGGCGAATTGCGGCGGCAGGTCGGGGCGGCTCCAGTAGTCGGTGAAGCGCGTTGCGGACGGGTTGAGGCGCACTCGGTGGTCGGCGTTGGAGGGGGTGAGGTCCGTGACGGCGCGCGTTGCGAGGTCGAGGCTCATAAGGTGCCTGTTGTAGGGATCTTCTCCGCTTGCCGCGGCATAGCCGTTCGCGTAGAAGAAGATGCGTCCGGCTGCCTCGTCGATGTGATGCATCTCGCGCACGTTCCATTCGCCCTTGGTGAGCTGGGTAACGGAGCCGTCCTTCGCGTTCACCATGTAGAGGTGGCGCCAGCCGTCGCGGCTCGATATCCAGAGAAGGCGCGTGCCGTCGGCGAACCACCAGCGGCGGAGGTTGTTGACGAATACGAATTTGTCGGACGACTCTTCGGCGATGGTGCGCACGCGTCCTGTGGAGGCGTCCACGGCCGAGTAGCGGTGCAGCTGGTAGCCGCGGCGCGTGTACAGGAAAGTGAAGAACGAGGAGTCGGGCGACCAGCAGTCGAGATGGAGCTCGTACTGGCTGCCGTAGTCGGATAGGTCGATCGGGACAGCGCGGCGTTCGGAGGGAATGAAGAGAACGGGCGTCGCCTGAGGACGGGCATCGCCTGGCTTCTCGTATGTGATTTTGCGCGTTGCGGGATGCACGGAGTCGGAGGGGCGGCTCTCGACGAGCGTGATCTGGCGTGAGTTGATGAGCTGGATGCGCAGGGCGGCTAGCTTGCGCGAGTCTGGGCTCCACATAAGTCTCATGTAGCGGTCATCGGCGCAGCCGTCCCAGCTAAGCTGCGATTCGCCGGCATCGGAGCGGATCCACACGTTGTGGTCGCGCACGAATGCGGTCCACTTGCCGTCTGGCGAGGCGAGCGGACCTCCCCCCGACGGACCGATGAAATGGTGGGCTGGAGGTTCGTGAGACCTGCCGGAGCGGAGCTGCACGGCGTCGAAGCGGCGCTGGGCGATGTCCACGAGATTCGACGACGGCACCTCGAAGCGGCGCAGCACGTTGCCGGAGGCCGAGCGCGTGGAATAGACGAAGGCGTCGTCGCCGTCCCACGCTATGCGGCTTGGGCATTCAAGCACGTGCGCGCTCGCATCGAACGCTGCGCGCGCCGTGCGCCGGGCGGGCTTGAGGTCGTCGAACGAGGCATCCGCCGCCGCGATGAGCGCGAACGTGGCGGCTGCGATAGTAGCGGGAATTTTCATTCTGTCCATGGCCTGGTGAAAGTGTTGCGTTGGAAGTGAGACTATGATACCAATGAGACTATGATACCAAAATGACGTGAGGCGTGCAATCCGCGCATGGCAAAGTCGATGAACTTTTGATATAATGTTCATTATTATTTTGGCGGAGTAGTTCAAAAACGACCTATGAACAATCTGACGGTAGAAGTGGATGTGGCCGCGGAGAGCGGATTGGTGCTTCAGCAGGCGGGGCAGTCCGTGCTGCGAGAGGTGCGCGTGAAGAACGCCGGCGAGGAGACTCTCGTGGGCGCGAGGCTTGTGGTGTCTTCGGACATCGGCCTGTTTCGTCCGCTTGAGATGGCGCTCGCCGCGGTGCAGCCTGGCGAGACGGTGTGCGTGCCGATTCCGGAAGGCGAGCCCAGGCTGGACTATGCGTTCCTCTCCGAGCTTGCCGACGTGAAGGAGGGCGAGGTGCGTGCGGCGGTGCAGGACGCCGACGGCAACGAGCTCGCGTTCGCGTCCGCCCGCCAGACCGCCTACCCGCCCGACCAGACGCTTGGCTGCGGGCGCCCCATCTACTACGCGAGTTTCGTCATCCCCAGCTGCGACGCCACGCGCCGCATTCAGGCCGACGTCGCGAAGATCCTCGAGGAGACGACGGGCTCCGCGGCGATCGTGGGCTATCTCCAGGGCAAGGCGGCCGTGTACGACATCTGCAAGGCAGTTTACCGCGCGGTGCAGAACCTCGGAATCTCCTATGCCGTGGCGCCCGCGACGTTCGGCCAGCCCGGGCAGAAGGTACGTCTGCCGGACGAGATCCTCAAGTACAAGACCGGCTGCTGCCTCGACACCACGTTGCTCTTCGCCTCGATGTTCGAACTGTGCGGGCTGAGGCCCGTCGTGGTGCTGATAGAGAACCACGCCTTCGTTGGATGCCATCTGCTGGACAAGAGCTTCCACGATCCCGTGGTGACGGATGTGGAAACGCTGCGCAAGGCGATGGACGACGACACGTTCATCGTGATCGAGACCACGCTTGTCGGCGGCAACTCATCCTTCGCCGAAGCGGAGAGCGCCGCCAAGAAGCATCTGCTGCACCAGCCCGCATTCCGTTCGGCGGTTGACGTGGCGCTCGCGCGCGGCATGGGCGTTCGCTCGCTTCCCGTCGCGCCGGGCGGAGGATTCGGCGAGGTCGATGGGCGCGATGTCAACGCACGCGACGATGCAACGCGCGCGCTGAAGGAGGACATCGACCTCGACGAGCTTGGAAATGACCGCGGCGCGAAGGACTCCGCCCAGGCGCGCATGGACGGCTGGGCGCAGCGTCTTCTCGATCTCTCCAAGGCCAACCGGCTTCTGAACGTGCGCGGCACCGCGAAGGTGGTGCCGATTCTCTGCCCCGAGCCCGCGAAGCTAGAAGACGCGCTTGCGGCGGACAGCGGATTCCGCGTGAAGTCGTACGAGAACTTCCTGGACGAAGATGCAGGGCGCGCCTTTCAGCGCCTTCCGCCCGCCGCGGCGATCGAGCAGTACCGCGACACTCTCGTGAAGTCGCTTCGCGAGTGCGACCTGTGGAGCGCGCTGCCGAAGCGCGAGACCGAACGGCGGATGAAAGAGCTATACCGTGCGGCCCGCGTGGACCTTGAGGAGAGCGGCGTCAACACTCTGTTCCTCGCGTTCGGCGCGCTTGAATGGCGAGAGGCGGGTGGTGCCAAGTCGAGCTCGGCATACCGCGCGCCGATTCTGCTGATGCCGGTGAGAATTGAGCGGCGCAGCGTGGCGGAGGGATACCGCATTCACAGAATCGACGAGGAGACGATCGTCAACACCACGCTCCTCGAGATGCTGCGCGTGGAGTACCAGCTTTCGGTGCCTGGACTCGATCCGCTGCCTACCGACGACTCCGGCGTGGACGTGGCGAAGGTGTTCGGCATCTTCCGCGCGGCCGTGCGCGATCTGCCGGGCCTCGCGGTGACGGAGGAGTGCATCCTCGGGCAGTTCTCCTTCGGCAAGTTCGTGATGTGGAAGGATCTCACTTCGCGCAGCGAGGCGATCCGCTCGCATCCTCTCATCGCCCACCTGATCAACAGGGCCGGAACGTTCGACGACGGAGTGGAGATCTTCCCGGCGAAGGAGGTGGACCGCCATCTCGACTATTCGCATCTGTGCTGCCCGATGAGCGCGGACTCTTCGCAGCTCGCGGCCATCCTCTACTCGGCGCTGGGCAAGACGTTCGTGCTGCATGGTCCGCCCGGCACCGGAAAGTCGCAGACGATCACAAACCTCATCGCGCACAACCTCTCGCTCGGACGGCGCGTGCTGTTCGTCTCCGAGAAGAAGGCCGCGCTCGACGTCGTGTACAACCGCCTTGCGCGCATTGGGCTTGCTCCGTTCTGCCTGCAGCTGCATTCGAACAAGACCGGCAAGGGGGACGTGTACGCCCAGTTTTCCGAGGCGCTGAAGGTAGGCGCTTCCTCGCCGCCCGGCGACAGAAGCGCGGTGGTGGGCGAGATGGAGTCGATGCGCCGCCAGCTCGACGGCTACGTAAAGGCGCTTCACAGAGAGACGGTGAGCGGCTTCACGCCGTATGAGCTCTTCTCCCGCCTAGTGCGCGGCGAGATCGGCGAGGATGCATCGTTCGCGGTGAAGGGAAGCGCGCGAGAGACGACTGCCGCCGACTATGAGCAGGCTCTGCGCGCGATTGCGGCGGCGGCCGAGATGAGGGAGGGAATTTCCGCAGACGCGGTGAAGGCGCTTGCGCGCGTGAAGCCGTTCGCGTGGAGTCCGGGATCTGAAGCCCGCCTCGCGGAGAACGCCTCGCACGTCGCCGAGGAGCTTCGCGCGGCTGTGGCGGAACTTGCCGCCGTGGGAGGTCCGGCAGATGAAGCCGCGCGTTTCCTGAAGAGGTATTTCAATTTTCTCAAGGAGTCCCGCACGTTCGAGCG
Source organism: Kiritimatiellia bacterium (assembly GCA_017459225.1). Classification (GTDB taxonomy): domain Bacteria; phylum Verrucomicrobiota; class Kiritimatiellia; order RFP12; family UBA1067; genus RUG572. The sequence continues at coordinate 3,259 of JAFUDL010000137.1, read as the reverse complement.
GAACGTCGGGACGGAGTACGACATTCAGGCTCTCAGGGAGATGCCGCTGCGCGAGCTGCGCCGGCGTGTCGCGGAGATAGACGGCTCGTTCATACTGACGCGCATCTTCAAGGAGCGTGCGCTCGTGCGCTCGTACGCATCGATAGCCAAGGACGGCGCGCTTGACCGCGTTCGCCTGCGCGAGGCGATGAAGATGGCCGCGAACCTGCAGGCAGCCGACGAGGAGCTCGCGAAGCTCGAGCCTCGCGCGAAGGAGCTGCTGAACGCGGGCTTCGAGCCGGCGAAGGCAGATCCCGAAGGCTGGATGGAGGCGCGTGCGAGGGCCGAGCTGCGCATCGATAAGGCCTGTGCCGCAGCGGGAGAGATCATCGCCGCGGAGAAGGGCGAGCTCGCTCCCGAGAAGGCGGGTGCGCTTGCCGAGGAGGCGGGAAAGATAGCGGCGCATGCAAAGGGCAATCTGCGCCAGGCGTTCATGTACTTCGAGGCACGCAGGAAGATTCCCGCGATCGCAGGGAGTGCAGCCGCGGCGATCGATGCCGACGACGCGCCGAACGGAGCCGCACTGGCGGACCGTTTCTCCAAGGCGTTCCAGTTCAAGCTTCTCGACGAGATCATGGACGGCGAGCCGGAGTTCGGATTCTTCCAGGGGATGAAGCGCGAAAACCAGATCGAGCGCTTCCGCGAGCTCGATGAACGTTGCGCCAGCCTCGCGCAGAAGAGCCTCGTGGCAACGCTCTCCGCGCGCATTCCGCGAAACGACGGCCGCGCGCGCCGCGGCGACACGAGCGAGCTCGGCCTCCTGATGCACGAATGCGGCAAGAAGATGCGCCAGAAGCCAGTGCGCCAGATCCTCGCCGAAACGCCTACCCTCACGCCCGCCATCAAGCCATGCTTCCTGATGAGTCCGCTCTCAGTGGCGCAGTATCTGCCCGTGGACGCCGCGTTCGATCTCGTGGTGTTCGACGAGGCCTCGCAGATTCCGGTGTGGGACGCCATCGGCGTGATCGCGCGCGGAAAGCAGCTGATCGTTGTGGGCGACCCGAAACAGATGCCGCCCACTAGCTTCTTCCAGAAAGGCGCGGACGAAGAGGCGGAGGTGGAGGACCTCGAGAGCATTCTGGACGAATGCCTGCACGCGGGAGTGCCTTCCAGCTTCCTCGGCTGGCACTACCGCAGCCGCCACGAGTCGCTGATCGCGTTCTCGAACCAGCGCTACTACGAGGGCGGGCTGCAGATATTCCCCGCGGCGTCTCTCACCGACCGTCTTGGCGTCAGCTTCGTGTACGTGCCGGACGGCGTGTACGAGGCGAGCGGCAGCCGCACAAACAAGCGCGAGGCCGAGACGGTGGCCGACTTCGTGATGAAGTGGATGGCGGATCCGGAGTGCGCCGGGAAGTCAATCGGAGTCGTCACGTTCAGCGAGGCGCAGCGCGACCTCATTGAGGACCTTGTGGACGAGAGGCGCAGCGAGCATCCAGAGCTCGAGCCGCGCTTTGCGGAACAGGAGAACGAACCGTTCTTCGTGAAGAACCTCGAGAACGTGCAGGGCGACGAGCGCGACGCGATTGTTTTCTCGGTTGGATACGCGCCGGACGCGAACGGAAAGTTCAACATGGTGTTCGGCCCCTTGAGCAACCAGGGCGGCGAGCGCCGACTGAACGTGGCGATCACGCGCGCGAAGGAGAAGATCGTGGTGGTGTCGAGTATACACGGCCACCAGATCGACGTAGACCGCATCTCGCGTCAGGGTCCGGCCGACCTGCGGGCCTTCCTCGAATACGCGGAGAAGGGATACCGCATCGCGCTTCCGCAGAGGGATCTCGAGAAGGACCGCTTCGCGGAGGAGGTGGCGTCCGTTCTGGAGCATGCCGGCGCAAAGGTGGCGCGCGCCGTTGGATGCGGCGGCAGCAGAGTGGACGTGGCGGTGCGCGATCCCGAGGACGGTTCGCGCTACGTGCTGGGCGTGATATGCGACGGCATCGACTACGCCGGCGCGCGCACCGCGCGCGACCGCGACAGTCTGCGCGACTCCGTTCTCGCTTCGCTCGGATGGAACATCGTTCATGCCTGGGTTGAGGATTGGGCATACGATCGCGCTCGTGCGGAGAAGCGTCTTCTTGAAGCATTTGAAAAAGCGACAAAGAGAAAGGAAACAACATGACACTCGGTGACATCATCGAAAAAATCCTAGGCATCTTCGGGGTCAAGCCCGCCAGGCAGCGACAGCTCATCGCGCGGATCGACTCCGTGAAGCAGAAGATCGCGGAGATGGAGGAGAACCGCAACACGATCATGCGCGCCAACAAGGCGATTGGCGACAAGATCGCCGAGCTCAAGCGCCAGCTCCAGGTGGAGACGAATCCGAACAACCAGGATCTGCTCATGGACCAGGTGGACGAGCTAGAGAAGGAGTTCGAACGCAAGCGGTCTCTCGCGCAGCAGATGGGCGAGAACATCACCGCCCAGCGCGCAATACGCGCCAAGTGCGAGCAGCTTCTCGAACAGGCGCGCCACGCCGCCGACCCTGCCGAGGTCGAGATTCTCATGGAGCAGGTGGAGGACATGCTCGGGGAGCGCAACGAGACGGCTGAGAAGGTTGGTAAACTCGACGACATGGGCAAGAAGAAGCGTGCGGCAAAGGATACGAGAAGCGAAGACGCCGCGCGCGCTGCGAGAAGGGCCGCGATGCTTGGCACTCCTGCTCCAGCGGCCGACGCCGGTAGGGCGAGTTCGCCGAGCGCGCCGCAAACAGAAGCGCCTGCCGCTCCGGTTCCTGAACCGGCCACCGAAACGCCAGCTCCTGCCGAGCCGGCACCCGCCCCCGCAACGCCTGCAGTTGGTTGAGCGTTGTCAGAATGGACCTTCATGGAAACTATCTGAAAAGAAAGAGAGAGCCCCATGTCATTTGGAAGCATTATCAAGAACCTCGGCAACATCTTCAAGACAACAGAGGAAATTGAGGCGGAAAGACGCCGGCAGAAGCGCAACCTCGAGCGCGGCATCGAGAAGTCAATCGACGCGCTCGGCGAAGGCCAGCGCCAGGCGGCGCGCGAGCAGGAGAAGTTCTACCAGCAGGGCAAGCAGAAGCTCGCCGTGGGGCGCGACGTCGAGGCGCGCCAGTTCTTCCAGTTCTCGCGCATGCAGGCGCGCAACGCCGAAAACTACACGCGCCAGAAGCTCATGTGGTCGAACGCGCTCACGCAGATCAGGGTGGCCGCCAACATGCAGACTGCCGCGGCGTGCTTCAAGGAGCTTGCGG
>JAFUDL010000136.1 GCA_017459225.1 Kiritimatiellia bacterium | reverse complement strand
CGAAGTCGTATTCGGCTCATTTCCAGCTGGCCACGCTGCTGCAGGACGTCCGCAAGGACTACATAGGGGCGATCGTGCACTACAAGTACTACCTGCAGCTGCGTCCCAAGTCCGACAAGGCGACGGTCGCGCAGGACCGCGTGAAGCTCTGCGACACGCTCCTCTCCGCCGAAATGGTGCGCAAGGCGGGCGGCAGCGCAGCGAACAAGCTTGCGGCCGACAACGAGAAGCTCACGGCCGCGTGCGACGAGCTCACCAAGAAGGCGAAGAAGCTCGAGGAAGATCTGGCTAAGGCCAATAGGCAGATAGCGGGGCTCAAGACCGAACTCGCCACAAAGACGCGCCTTGTGGCGAAACTCGCCGAGTCGCAGGATGGAGCGGCGGCGAAGAGCGCCTCGATCAAGGAGGCGCTGGCGGAACTTGGCGAAGAGCGTGCCGCCGCGGAGCGCCGCCGTCTGCGTCCGACGGATGCGGAGCTGCTCGACACCGACGACGAGCCGGCGCGTCCGCTCAGCGCGTCCGCCGAACTCGCCAAGGTCAAGAGCGATCTCGCCAAGCTCGACGCCGAGCCTCCGCCTCGGCAGCCTACGCCGGCCAATGGAGCGGCTGGTGGCGGCGTATCTGCTGCTGCGAAGCCGGGCGGACGCCTTCCGCTGATGGACGGCATCATGGGAGGCCACCGCAAGCAGACGCGTTCGGCGCGTCCCGAAACCTACACGGTGCAGGACGGCGACACTCTCTTCAAGATATCGCAGCGCTTCTACGGCTCGGCCAAGATGTGGCGCTCGATACAGGATGCCAACCGCGCGATCATTCCAGCCGACGGACGCGTGCGCGCCGGACAGGTCATAAAGCTGCCGTAGTCCGCAAGGAGACTTTTCGTAATGGCCGCACGCGCCAGATTGCAGCTCCGCAGAAGCCTTGCCTGGACCTACGAAGACGAGGAGCCGTTGAGCTTTGACGTGGACGACGGCGCCTCGCATCCCGGCGTTCCGTCCGACCAGGTCGATGGCTGGCGCCTCATGCGCATCCTCTCCGAAAAGGGACTTGGCAATCTTTCCCACTACACAAGACGCCAGAGAATACGGCGCCGCCAGACGCGATTCCTCGTCACGGTGGCCGCGCTTTTTGTGCTGTGGTGCATCTTCCGCTTCGTGTGATTTCAGCAGAAAACAGAAAACAAAGGACTCATCAAATGAACAGAAAACGACTGACAGCAACATTCGCCGCCTTGGCAGCATGCGCAGTTGCATGCGCCCAGCAGGACACCGCCGCCGCACGCGCCGCATACCAACGCGAGCAGTCTCTCGCCGAAGTGCCGCGCCTCGTGCAGCAGTTCGACCTTCTGCTGCAGAACCTGGACGAAATCGCGCAGCGTCTCGTCAAGCTCGAGGGCGCCGACAACACCGGCGGTCTACGTTCCGAGATCGACGCTCTCCGCGCCGAGATCGCCGAGCTTCGCGCCTCCATCCGCCGCGAGCAGGACGCCATGCGCCGCGAGATCGTGAACGATCTTGCCGAACGCATATCGAAGCTCCGGCCTGCCACGCCTCCTCCACCGCCCCCCGCGCCCGTCGTCGCTGCTCCTGCGGTCGTCACACGTCCTACGCCCCCGCCCCCCCCGCCGCCCCCGGCGATTGGACCGCACTATGAATACGAAGTCAAGAAGGGGCAGACGCTCTCGTACATCGCCCAGGGTTTTTCCACCACTGTTTCCAAGATCCTCGCCGCAAACCCCGGCCTCAAGCCGAATGCGCTTCGTCCTGGCCAGAAACTGATCATACCTGCGGAGGATACCAAGAAGCCACAGCCGTCTCATTCAAAGCCCAGGCGCTGAGGCGAGCGGGATGAAGAAGGCGCTGGTTGCGCCTGGGGAAGTGAAGTCCCGTCGTCGCATTGCGAATCGTCAAGTCATACGCACCTCTCATCTGGAGGAAATGGAGGATACATCAATGAGTCATGATTTCATCGCAAGCAAAAGAACGCTTCTCGCAGTCGCAGTTGTCGCCGCAGTGCAGGCATTCGCGGCGCCGCAGCCAATAGTGTTCGACACGCCCGCCGAAAACGACCGCGGCGCGATGATACTCGGAAACGGTGAGCTAGGCGCGCTCGCGTGGGTTTCGGCGGACGGAACGCTGCACACCGTTCTGCAGCGCTCCGACACGTGGAACGAGGCCGCCCGCCACGTCAAGGCGGGCGCGATAGACTACGTCACCTCCATGAAGGTTGACGAGGGGACGTTCCATCAGGAGCTGTCGCTCGCGAACGGCGAATTCAACGCCTCGTGGCGCAGCGGCGGCAAGGCGGTGTCGGTGCACTACCGTGTGCAGCATGGCGACGAGCCGTTTGCCGTTTGCGACGTCATCGGCGCGCCAGCCGCCGAGGCGAAGGTGGTGAACTGGCGTCTCTATCCTGAAGGCGCCAAGGAGTTCGGGTGCGGCTGGAAGGAACTCGGCAACCAGTGCGAAAGGATTCTGGTGGATGGCAAGCCGCTGCGGTTCACCGTCTCGGCTGACAGGCTCGTGCCGGGTGGATGGTGTCACGTGAACCGTAACGCGACCGTGGCGGAGATGATGAAGGTGTACAACCGCTTTCAGGCGACGGGCGATTTGGGGCGGGAGGATATGCTTTCCAACCGCGTCTTCGGCGGCGTGACGAGGAAAGTCGCCGGGGCAACGGGCATCCTCTTCCTCACTGCGGTCACGTGCCATCACCCGTGCAAAGACGAGGCGGAATGGCTACGCCGCACGAACGAATTGCTTGACCGCGACGGCTGGACGCTCGACGCCGAGACGGCGAAGCGTGCCGCGCACCGTGAAGGCTGGGCCGAATTCTGGCGCCGCAGCCACATCGCGGTCACGCCTGCGTCCGGCAGTTCTCCTCGCGTCCGTTTCGCTTTCCCCTACAACGCCAAGTTGCCCGTTTCGCACGGGTGCGACAGCAAAGGCGGAACGAAGTTCATGGGCTCGCTCAAGGTGGACCCCGCCTCGCGCATCGACAAGGACGGTCTCGTCCTCGTCGCGACGTTCAACGCGAAGGACGTGCGCAGCAACCAGCGCATCATCGACAACATCACGCCAGGCGGCACCGACGGGTCGCTCGTGGACATCCTCGGCGGCCGGCTTCGTCTGCTCGTCGCCCAAAAGGCCGTCTACCATCCGTCGACGGTGCCTGCCGGGCGCGACGTGTCCGTGGCGGTGCGCGTATCCCCCGACGGCAAGGTGAAGATGTACCTTGACGGAAAGTTCCATACGGCTGATCTTGCCGACGCGTCTATCGCCGCGCCGGCGACCTGTGCCGCCGTCACGCGCGCATGGGCCACGCAGCGGTACACAACGGCCTGCGCCGGGAAGGGCGCTTACCCCATCCGCTTCAACGGCTCGATCTTCACCACCTCCGAGAACGGCGATCCCGACTACCGCCGCTGGGGACACGGCTACTGGTGGCAGAACACGCGCCTTCCGTACTACCCGATGTTCGCCGCCGGCGACTGCGAGATGTTCCAGCCGCTCTTCCGCATGCATGTGGGGCTTCTTGACTTCAACATGAAGCGCACGCGCAAGTATCTCGGACACGGCGGCGCGTACATCCCCGAATGCATCATGCCGTGGGGCGACCATTTCCCGTACGTCTATGG
>JAFUDL010000135.1 GCA_017459225.1 Kiritimatiellia bacterium | reverse complement strand
TGAGGGGACTGTCCCCAGGGAATGGGCACGGGGGACTGTCCACATAGGAATCAGACCCTAGTGCATTCGCGACGAATGACGGCTGCAACGTATCTTTGCGCATCATCGCTAAAACCAGAACAGATCGTTATGGTGTCGGCGCTCGCCTTGTTTGTCAGTCTAATGACGTTGCTCATCGACTGGCCATGTCGTCCATAGGAAATCGATTCATCTTCCGCCACCTTCGTATCGCGGTTGTATGAGAAACTGCGCGTTCTCCCGAATGGACCAACGCCGGTGAAGTAGCGTCCTTGGCCAGCGGAAAGCGTAAGGACGCGCACCATGCCGTCGATCTCCGTGGTCACCGTCAGATGCTTAGGCGGCGGCACGGAAAGAATCGAGCCGGCCTCGTCAATCTCGTCGCTGACCTCCAGCAAATCTTCCTCAGCAACTATTTTTCCGCAATGCGGGCATCGATAAGCGCTCATCATCGTCTTTCCCTTTCCTTCATGGCTTTTTCACTCCCTTTGCAGATTCAGAATCTCACGCGCGGCCAAGCCTAGCGCATCGCCGTCCGACTGCAGAAGCGCCATTGCGCCGTCAAGCCGCCGCCGCGCCGCCGCGCGAGCATCTTCGCTTCCCAGCCACTGTTCCAGCCGCTCCGCCACCGCCTCTGGCGTGAAATCCTCCTGCAGCAGCTCGGGCATCGGCGCTTCGCCCTCTCCGCCGCTCTTCTCCCAGATGACGTTCGCAAGCCCTATGTGGCGCACGCCCGTTATCACGCGCCGCGCAAACCACGCGAGAAGCGGCGACACCGCGTACACCAGCACCGTTGGGCAGCGCGCAAGCGCGGCCTCAAGAGTGGCCGTTCCGCTGGCCACCACGGCACACGTGGCGCGTCGCAGAAGATCCCGCGCGCCGCCGCGCGTCACCTCGCATTCTTCGTCAGCCGCGCCTAGAATTCTTCGTATTTCCGCATCCGCCCTTTCGTTTGCCGCCGGAATCACCACGCCAAGCCCTTCCGCCGCGCCCTTCGCGCGCAGAATCTTGAGCGCCTTGAGAAGACGCGGCAGATGGCGGCGTATTTCGCCGATGCGCGAGCCGGGCAGAACGGCGAGCGTACGCTGCGGCGTTCCTTCAGCCGTATGAGAGTTCTTCGCCTCGGCGGCAAAGACGTCCGCCATCGGATGGCCGATGAACTTCGCGTCAAGCCCCGTCCCCTCGAAGAGCGCCGGCTCGAACGGGAAGAAGCACAGCAGTTTCGTGAGAGACGCCGCTATGCGCGGAATGCGGCTCTGGTGCCATGCCCACACCTGCGGGCACACGATGTGCACCGCGGGAATGCCGCGTGCCTTCGCAAAGGCCGCGAGCTTCAGGTTCAGCCCGGGATAGTCGATCGTCACCACCACGTGCGGACGCCACCGCTCGATCACACCCTTCATGGTGCGCGCCACCCGCAGGAAGTACGGCAACCTCTTCAGGACTGGCAAGAACCCCATCACCGCAAGGTCTCCCGTGCGGAACCCCTCGGTGTCGTATCCGGCGAACTCGATCTCCTGCCCGGCCAGCGCCTTCAGGGATTCCTTCAGGCGCTCCGCGTAGATCACGCCGGACTCCTCGCCGGCCAGAAGGAGAACCTTCATCGCCCCCGCTCCGCAGCATCAGTCGAACACGAAGCTCTGCCCCGGCACAGGCGCCACGGCGGACGGGCATCCATGCTCCTTCAGGAGCGCCACCATCGCGGACACCTTCTCCGGCTCGCCGTGAACGGCGAACGCGCGCTTCACGTTCGACTTGACTCCGTCGAACCAGTCCATAAGCCCGTTCTTGTCGGCATGCGCGGAGAGCGCGTTGATCGTGTGCACGCTCGCCTTGAGCGCCACCTCCTCGCCGAGGATCTTTATCATGTCGCCGTACTCCGCATCGACGATCCTTCGCCCGAGAGTGTTCTCCGCCTGGAAGCCGACGATCAGCACGATGTTGCGCGGATCGGGCGCCACCTGCTTGAGGTGATGCAGCACGCGTCCGCCTTCGCACATTCCGCTTGCGGCGATGATGATCATCGGCCCGCGTAGGTCGTTGAGGGCCATCGACTGCTCGGGCGTCTCCACGAACTTGAGTCCGGGGAAGTCCAGCGGATTCACACCCTGCTCCAGCAGACGGCGCGCCTCGGGGTTGTAGCATCCGGTGTGCTTCTCGTAGATGCGCGTGGCCTTCTGCGAGAGAGGCGAGTCGATGTACACCGGAATCGGATAGATGCGCTTCGCGGCGAGCAGACGGTTGAGGTAGTAGAGAATCTGCTGCGTGCGGCCCACAGAGAATGCGGGAATGAGCAGCTTCGACTTCTGGCGCACGATCTGGTCGAAGAACGCCTTCAGGCGGCCCTCGACGTCCTCCTCGGATGGATGGAGGCGGTCGGCGTATGTGGACTCGATGAGAAGGATGTCCGCACCCTGCGGATACTCGTAGTGGTTGATTATGGGCTGGTTGGGCTGGCCGAGGTCGCCGCTGAAGAGCAGACGATGGCTGTGGCCCGTGCCGCCGTCTATGTCAAGCTGCACCAGGGCGGAGCCGAGGATGTGGCCGGCGTTGTAGAATGTTAGCGTGATGCCCTTGAATATCTCGCGCGGCTCGCGCATGTGGATCGGCACCATGTGCGTCATGAGAGCGTCCACATCCTCCTCCTCATAGAGCGGCTCGAAGAGGTGCTTGCCCTGCGCGCGGCGCTTCTTGTTCACATACTCGAGGTCGCGCCTCTGGAGGAAGCAGGAGTCCTTCAGCAGCACTGAGCAGAGATCTGCCGTTGACTGCCTTGCGAACACCTTTCCGTTGAAGCCGTGGCGCACCAGCTGCGGCAGGTTTCCGGAGTGGTCGATGTGCGCATGCGAGAGGATCACCGCGTCGATCTTCGCGGGATCCACCGGCATGTTGCGGTTCTTCTCGAACGCCTCCTTGCGGTGGCCCTGGTAGAGGCCGCAGTCGAGAAGAATGCGCTTGCCGTTGGCCTCCACGAGATGCATGGAGCCGGTGGTCGTCTGCGCAGCGCCGTAGAACGTGATCTTCATGGTCTTTCACTCCTTCCTTGCCTATTGGCTTAGATGACAACAGCCTAAAATCATCACCATCGACACAATGTCATGGCAGCGAACTGCCTCTACACCTTGATGACGTTTGTCTCGAGCGCCTTGCCCTTCACGCCGTAGCTCGACACGGGCGTCACCAGGAAGGCAGCTTCCTTCGCGTCCCCTGCCAGCATGGTGCGCGGCAGCAGGCACTCCACCGGCGCTATCGCATCGGGATCATTCCGCGAGCGGTGGTAGCCCGGCGCTACAACGCGCGAGAGAATCGCGCCTTCGGCGGCGCCCTTGAGCGCGATCTCGTAATCGTACACGCGCGCCTTCGCGGCGAGAGCCGCGGGGAACTCGATCTTCAGCACGGGCGGCTTCGCCTTCGCAGGCGGAACCGCATTGGCGGCAGGCGCGGCCTTGACCGATGCCACGGCCTTCGCCTGCTCGGGAAACGCCGGCGCGCCAAGCACGGCGGCGCGCTTCTTGAACTCGAACGGACGGCTCTCCGCGACGGGCAGCGGCAGCACCCAGTCGTCGCCCAGCGACGCATCGCGCGAGAAGTCGCGGCGCACGATCTGCACATGGTCGCTGAACACGCTCACGAGCATTCCCTGGCGGTTGTCGAACGTCTTCTGCGCCGGCATGAGCGCGCCCTTGCCGGCGTTGGCGTACGGCCCCTTCCCAATAGCGAACCGGCTCGTGTAGCGAAGCGACGCCGTGCCGATCGAAGTGAACGCGCCCTGCCAGACGCTGCGCTCGTCGGTGAGCGTGTAGTGCGAGTGGCCGGAGAAGGCGATTGCGTTCGGACGCTTGGCTAGCGCGCGCATCACGCGGCCGTCGTCGCGTCCCCAGGCCTCCGGACCATAGCACGTGCCGCTCGGATGCGGATGCTGCACATAGAAGAAGGGCTGAGACGGATCAATCTTGCCGCCGTTCGCCGCAAAGAACTCCTCCACGCCAGAGATGCCGATCTCGTCCTTGCCGCGGCAGTGGTCCGCCGTCCAGTGCCCACCCACGAAGGAGTAGCCGTTCACGGTCTTCAGCCACACCGGATCGAACGGCTCGTACCAAATGCGCTCCCAGTTGCCCTTGTAGTCGCTGCGCAGAACCTTCGTGGCGCGCACTGCGGCGTCGGGGAACACCTTCTCCGCGAAATTGCCGTACTTGAAGCCCTCCCAGTCGTGGTTGCCGGTCACGAAGAGGCGCGTGACCTTGCGCCCGTCGGGCGCGCGGTCGTTGGGGAACACCGAGAACCACGCCTTCGCCACTGCCTCCATCTCGCCGACCATGCCATGGTCTGCTATGTCCCCCGCGATCATCACGGCGTCAACGCCCTGGTCGCGGAACCATTCGAGCGTGTGGATGAACGTGGTGCAGTCGTTGGGCTCGTATAGTCCCTTGCCGTCGTTTGAGAGGCGCACATGCACGTCGCTCACCACGCCGAAGCGCAGCTTTGGCGTGCCGTCGCAGCATGTGCCCGTGAAGATGCGGCAGCCGCTAAATGCGCCGAGAGCGCCGAAGGCGCCGCCGATAAAGAATCTGCGTGAAACGTTCATTGTCATTCCCTCCTAGAAGCCGAGGTCTTCGTCCACAAGCACCACCTCCGCGGCGATGCCGGTGGGACGGCGGTCGATCACCCACGTGACCTTGCAGATGCGGTCAGGCGAGTCGCAGTCGGCGCACTTGCCCGTGAGCGCGCACGGCGTCTGCTTGCCGAGGCGGCGGCAGTTCGGCGGGCACGCGCAGCGCTTGATGCGCGCGATCGCGTCATCGATGCCGCCCTCCACGATCTTGTTGCGTCCGATCACGTACATGACCTTCTTCGGACCTCCCACCGACGCCGCAACGCGGTTGCCGTTGCCGTCGATGTTCACGATCCTGCCGTCCGCTGTAAGCGCGTTTGCGCTGAGCAGGAAGAGATCCACGTCGCTGCGCCTCTGCGGGGCCTTGCCCGTCTGCGCCAGCGCCTCCATCGCGCCGATCTCCTTTAGCGTCATGCTTCCGCCGCATCCGATCGTCGCGGCGGTCTCGGCGACCTTCAGCACGCGTTCGCGCGCCTCCGCGCCGGTGGCGCAGCACACCACGTCGAAGCCACGGCGGCGAAGCGCCTCGGCCGTCTTCTCAAGAATTTCGTTCATGTCGTCTTCTCCTTTGGATGGGCAGCCCCCACTACGTCGCGGGCGCACGGGAAACCGTGACGCGCGCAGTAGGCGGCGATGCCGTCCGCCACGCGCTGCGCAGTGGAAGGATCCGAGAAAGTGGCCGTGCCGACGGCAACGGCCGTTGCGCCAGCGAGCATCAGCTCCACGGCGTCGCGCGGCTCGTACACGCCGCCCATCGCGAGTATCGGAAGCTTCGTGACGCGGTAGGCGTCCCACACCGCCTTCACTGCCACGGGATGCACGCAGCGTCCGGAGAGACCGCCCGTAACGTTGCCCAGCACCGGACGGCGCGTCTCCACGTCTATCACCATCGCGGGAATCGTGTTGATGAGGGCGAGCGCGTCGGCGCCGCTTTCCTCGCATGCGGCCACGTACGGCGAGACGTCCGGCACGTTGGGGGCGAGCTTCACGATGAGCGGCAGACGCGTGGCCGAACGCACCGCGGCAACGACCTTCGCGAGCACCGCGGGGTCCTGCCCGAAGGTGTGTCCGCCGGACTTCACGTTCGGGCAGCTCACGTTCATCTCGATGGCCTTTACGGGGCTTGACGGCGACGCCGCGGCCGCAGCGTCCAGACGCTTCGCGACCTCTGCGTACTCGTCGGTCGATCCGCCCCAGATGTTGACGATGAGCGGCGGCACGTTCTCCGCGCCGCACGCAGCGCCCACCGTGCGCACATAGTGCGTCACATAATGCGCTAGAAAGGCGTCCACGCCCGGTCCCTGCAGCCCGATTGCGTTCACTAGCCCGCCCAGCACCTCCACGTGGCGCGGCATCGGGTTGCCTGGCCACGGGCCAAGGCGCACGCCCTTTGCGGTGACCGCGCCGAGACGCGAGTAGTCGATCGCGCCCACGTATTCCGGACCGTATCCAAAGGTGCCGCTCGCAGTGGCCACGGGCGTGCGCATCGCAAGCCCGCCGAGATCCACTTTCAAATCCACTTCAGAAGCTTCCATCGCAGCCCCTCCCTAGCCGTCCCAGACGATGTCGGCCGCCGCGAATACCGGACCGTTCACGCAGCAGCGCGCGTTGAACACGTCGCCGTTTGGCATGCGGATCTTCTGTATGCACGCGAAGCACGCGCCGACACCGCACACCATGTGGCGGTCCATCGAGATCCAGCCCGGCATTCCTGCGGCCAGCGCGCGATCGGCAACAGCCTTAAGTAAACCATCAGGTCCGCAGGTGAAGAGCTCGATGCGC
>JAFUDL010000134.1 GCA_017459225.1 Kiritimatiellia bacterium | reverse complement strand
CCCGCAAGCGCCGCGCCGCCGGTCATCCGAAGAAAGTCTCTTTTCGTCAAATTCATGCTGTTTCCTCCTGACTGTCGCAAGAAGTAAGTAGTATACCACAACTCACGCGGCAGGGCAACGCATCTATCGCGGCGGTTGCCGAATTTGGAACAACGGCGGACTACGGACGCGGAACGTATTCTTGCACGTCGCGGTAGCGGTCGTCGTCGCCAAGCTCCTTGCGCAGTTCGGCCAGGCGGCGCTTGAGAAAGGCCACCCGCTCGCGGCAGTCGGCGCGTCCGTACGCGTTGTCAAGCTCGTCGGGATCCTTCTCTGTGCGGAAATACTCCCACTCGTCGCGCTTGTAGTAGTACACGAGCTTGTCCACAGGCGTCACCACGCCGTACCACACCGCGGTCGCATGCTCGCCGCCCTCCACGTAGTAGCGGCAGTAGCATGCGTCGCGCGCTCCGGGGAGCGGACGCCCAGAGAGACTTTCCATGAACGAGCGCCCCTGCATCGTCTCGGGAGCCTTCGCGCCCGCAACCGCGAGGAACGTCGGCGCAAAGTCGACGTTCGCCACGAGGTCCGCGTTGACGCTTCCGGGCTTGATGAGCGCCGGGCAGCGCGCGATGAACGGCATCTTCACCACCTCCTCCATGATGAAGCGCTTGTCGTAGAGGCCGTGGTCGCCGAGGAAGAAGCCCTGGTCGGAGGTGTAGATCACGAGCGTGTTGTCCAGCACGCCCTTCTCCTTCAGGAAGGCCGTCATCTCGCCAACGGAGTCGTCAACCGACTGCACGCACGCCAGATAGTCCTGCATGTACCTGAGGTACGAAAGCGCGATCTTGGCGCGCGGCGTGATGCCTTCGGGCCAGTCGTCCACGTACTCGCCGTTCGCATTCCTGCGCCCTTCCCATGCGCGGCCCTCGAACTCGAACTTCCCGCCCTCGCGGAAGTAGCGGGCTAGCTTGAGGTCGGCGCCAGGACGCATGTGCTTCAGCAGCGTCATCGCCGTGGTGCGTATCGGCGAGGCGCGTCCGGCGAAGTCGTCGAAGAGCGTCGCGGGCGGCGGGATCTCCTTCAGCGTCAGCTTTCTGAACGGCGCGCGGTACTTGTTGCTAGGCAGCCAGTTGCGGTGCGGCGCCTTGTGATGCATCATCGTGAAGAACGGCTTGCCCGATGCGATCGCGGCGGAGAGCACCTCCTTCGTGACGCGCGTGAGGTTCTCAGTGGCGTATTCGCCCTTGTAGGTGGTCTTCACCACCTTGCCGTCCCTGCGCTCGAAGAACCAGGGATCCCAGTACACGCCCTGCCCGCCGTAGATCATCCAGCGGTCCCAGTCGCCGTCGCGCACAGTGTCGGGTCCGCCCACATGCCACTTGCCGAGGAAGGCGGTGTAGTACCCCGCCTCGCGCATGTAGCCGCCCACCGTCTTGATGGATGGCGAGAGGCTGTTGAACGTGGGCACGCCGTTGCGGTGGCTGTACTGCCCGGTGAGGATGCCGGCGCGGCTGGGGGCGCAGATGGGGTTTGTGCAGCAGCAGTTCGAGAATAGCATGCCCTCGCGCGCAAGGGCGTCCATGTGCGGCGTGCGGTTGATCTTCGAACCGTATGCGGAGATCGCGTGCGCCGCATGGTCGTCCGTCATAATGAAGAGCACGTTGAGGCGCGCGTCGCGCGCCGCGCCGATGAGGCCGCGCGGGAGAAGTCCCGCGAGAGCGGCGCCGCCAGCAGCGCGCATGAAGTCCTTTCTTCTGATGTTCATCTGTCACCTCCTGCGCGTCCTGCGCTTTCAAGCATGTTCAAGAGCCACCCTCGCATCCCTTCTCCTCACGCCTCGCCTCTCAGCGCTGCCATGCGCTTTGCGATGGTGGCCTCGTATCCCTGTTCGGACGGTTCGTAGTACCTCACCGGTATGCGCAGGTACATCTGCTCCGTCCATGCGCCCGCATACGAATGCGGGTATTTGTAGCCGATGTTCTCCTCCGCGCCTATCGCCTTCACGTGCACGTTCTTCAGATGCTCGGGCACTGGCTGTACAGCCCCCTTCTCGACGTCATGCCACGCCTTCTCGAGAGCCTCGTAGGAGCGGTTGGACTTCGGCGCCGTGGCGAGGTAGGTGGTTGCCTGCGCAAGAGAAATGCGCGCCTCCGGCATGCCCACGAACTCCACCGCCTGCAGAGCGCCGACGGCTACGGTCAGCCCGCGCGGATCTGCGTTGCCGATGTCCTCCGAGGCGAGTATCACAAGGCGGCGCGCGATGAAGCGGGGATCCTCCCCCGCCACAAGCATCTTCGCAAGCCAGTACACGGCCGCATCGGGATCCGAGCCGCGCACCGACTTGATGAAGGCGCTTATCGTGTCGTAGTGGCCGTCCTCCTTCTTGTCGTACTGCACGATGCGGCGCTGCACGCACTCCTGGATCACCTCGGGCGTAAGATGTATCACGCCGTCCGAGCCGGGAGGAGTGGACCGCACAGCGACCTCGAGCGCCGTGAGCGCGTGGCGGCCGTCACCGTCGCTGATCTCGGCGAGGAATCGGCGGGCCTCGTCGTACAGCTTCACGGGCACCTTGCCGTAGCCGCGTTCCGGATCGGCGAGGGCGCGGTCGAGAAGCGTGGCCGTCTCGTCGGGCGTGAGCGGCTTCAGCTCGAAAACGAGCGAACGGCTGGTGAGAGGCGTGTTGACGAACATGGAGGGATTGTGGGTGGTGGCGCCGATTAGCACCACCGTGCCGTCCTCGACGTAGGGGAGAAGCACGTCCTGCTGCGACTTGTTGAAGCGGTGTATCTCGTCCACGAAGAGAATCGTGCCCATGCCGCCGAGCTCGTTGCGCGCGCGGTCGCACACCTTGCGTATCTCGGCCACGTTGGAGACCACGCCCGAGCATCGCACGAACGCGCGCTGGGTGGACTTCGCTATAACCTCGGCGAGAGTCGTCTTGCCGCAGCCTGGCGGACCGAAGAGAATGATGTTCGTGAGCCTGTCGGCCTCGATCACCCTGCGCAGCAGCTTGCCCTCGCCGAGTATGTGGCGCTGGCCCACAACCTCGTCAAGGGTGCGCGGACGCATCCGGGCCGCAAGGGGCTCGGTCGCTCTCAGTGCCATCTCTGCTTCGCTTCTCTTCATTTCTCCGCTCGCATTTACGCCGCGTGCCGATTCCGGTGCGCGCGAACGACGCACATTATACCAAAATTCCTCCGCATGTAGGACCACAAGATTCCAATTTGCAAATTGTCAAAATTCGCGCTTGCAACTCGCAGCCTTTTTTGATACACTATTTCCCGTTTTCCGCAAGGAAAGTCGGGCGCCTAGCTCAGTTGGTTAGAGCACTACCTTCACACGGTAGGGGTCACTGGTCCGAGTCCAGTGGCGCCCACCAGTCTAGAACATGCGTTTCTCCCTGTAAAACAAGGGCGGAACGCATTTTTCGTCTGTGCTCTCAGCGTAGAGGGAGAGTCCCCGCAGGTGTTTCAAGATAGCCGCCGTTCCATGCTCCAAGCGACGGAATCTCGACGCGGCATATGTCGCCGTCGCGGCTGACGACCAGCATCTTCGGCTCGCCGCGCATCTCGCGCCAGACGACCTGCTTCACGCCGGACGGCACCCCGCGCAGACGAAGACGCAACGGCCCCTGCTCGTCAAGGCGAAGGTTCATGAGTGCCACGTTCCGAAGCGTCCCGTCCGCCGCAACTCGCGGCAGCATCATCCCGACAAATGGCGATTCCAGCACGGCAGGCGTTCCGCCCGCGCGGGCGTCCAGCGCGTCGCGCAGATGCTGCACTTCGCCGGATGCCGTCCTGCAGCGGTCGAACCCGATTTCATTGTTGGAAAGGCGTCCACACGACTTTCCAACGCCAATAAGCGTAGGCACGCCCGTCTGCGCGAACCGATAGAGGCGTTCGTATCCTGAATCAGCCGTGAATCCGACCGCTGTCGTCCCCTCGCATGATTTCGCATACGCCCGCAGCACAGGTGCGGCCTCGGCCATCGGCCTCAGTCGCGCACGAAGATACAGGTCTTCGCTTTCCTTGCCGTAGTTCAGCACAAGCGCGCTTGCGGCGTCCATGCCGTACATAAGCCCCGTGAAACCCTCCATGATGATGGTCTGCGCGGACTTCGTTCCGTACGTGCGCGGGAAGCACGCAATCTCGCACGTCCACAGCCCGACCTGCTCTGGATGCGCGAAATCCCTCTTGCACTGCGCTGACGAAAGGCTTTTCACTATCTGGTCGTTCGGATTGACGTCGTAGTAAGCTCCCGCGCCGGGACGGTATCCGACGGGCCTGCCGCTCACTTCATAAAGGGCGCCTATTATCGCCTCCACCGTGCGTCTGGCGCGTGCGCTGTGCTGAAGCGCCAGCACCGTCTCCGGCGAGGCGGCGTGGAACTCCTCGCCGATGATGCGGGCGATTGCGGCAACGGAGCGTATCGCGAACTCCTCGTATGCAATGCGCAGCCGTGCATTCTTTCTCGCCGCCGCATCGAGAGTCTTTCGCGTCCACTTGCCGCCTGTCTCTGCATTGAAATCCGCCACACACCGATCACACCAGCAGCCGTCAAGCGAGCCACGCGTTGCGGGGTCGTGGTTGTCAATGCGCAGATCGTCGTCGATCCAGAGGCTCGACGGGCGCAGCGCCGCATATATGCGCGACATCTGGCGAATGTATTCGAGAAAGCGCGGATCACGAGGGCAGTTGCAACACTTGTCCTCCACGCCCGTGGAACCTGTCCATCCTGTCCAGTTGCGCCCTGAATAGTCCTTTCCTTCGGTGAATGGGCCTCCATGGCCTATCGTGGCCTGTATCTGGAGGCCGGCCGTCCAGCCGAGTCCACGCACATCATCCATCGCGCGGCGGATTCGCTCCGCGTTCGCACGGTGCGCCTCAAGCTTCGGCATCCCGAAGCCAGTGCCAAACCATATCTCGTCGCAGAGGCCTG
>JAFUDL010000133.1 GCA_017459225.1 Kiritimatiellia bacterium | reverse complement strand
TCACCATGAACGACAGACCTTCCGCCGAAGACGACACGTCGGTCACTTCGTGCGGACCTCCCCATCCGTGCGGCTTAGTGAAGTCGACTATCGTCGTCTCTGCGCCAAAGCACGTCCACGCGAACACGCCGCAGAATGCCATCGCCGCCACTAGGCTACGCACTTTTCCTGTGTTTATTGACCTGTTCATCTTCGCTTCTCCTTCTCTGGATGTTCTGTAAAACTCATCACGGCGCATTTGTGAACTGCCCTCCCAACGAGAGCATCTTGACTGCCGGGGGACGACCCGATCGCGCGATACGAGCGCCGCTCGAAGGCGTCGGAAAGTTCGGAGAGATGCAGGAACGTATTGCGTTGTCCCAGCACGTAATGTCGGCAATACGCCCACGTCTTCGACATCGCCGCCACCGGCTTCAGGCGTTCCGCGCGGCGTAAGAGATTCGCGGCCCTCCAGGCAGCATGCGTCTTGTTGGTCGGAATAGGGCCGTCCTGCGCGATCCAGGCGGCCTCCATTTCATCCGCCGGACCCTCGGCCCCTACGCAGAGGAACGTTACCACGCACATTAGGAATGCACCGACAATTCGTTTCACACCAGATCCCCCAGACTGGACATGCAATTTCTCTCTCATCGCATCCCTCCTCAATCGTCTGCAGGCGCTACGATCAGCTTGTAGAAGCCGCGCTCTCCACACCTAGGCGCCGTAATAGTCTTCACGCCAGTCTCGGCGGCCTGCACCGCGCCGGTCGTCCCCGCCGCCCCGCCGACATTTCCTCTGGAGAGTTCCATGCCGTATTTTACGGAATACCAAAGCCCGGCAATCACCTTCACATCAAAGACGGCTCCGTCACCCTCAAGCCTGAACGACGCGCCACCGTCCATGGCCAGCTCTGGCTTCACCTTCACACCGTCCACAACGCCTTCGGGATCAAGGGCAAGCGCAACCGACACGCCCTTCTCCGGCGTCACGAACGCGCCCGTGATATCCGTCCCACCAAATACGCCTTCCTTCGCCGTGGCGTTCGCATTGATCCGCAGCGTGCCGCCGTAGAGGTCTGCGCAAAGGCGCTTCTCCTCAGGGAAAGACTCCACCTCGATCACGCCGCCGTCCTCAAGCACAAGATGCGCATTGACCCCGAGCGCAGCGATCTTCGGCGTGATGAGCGTTCCCTTCACGTTGATCTTCGCCGACAAGCCGTCGAGGAACACGCCGCCTCCAATCCTCCAGGTTTTTCCCGCCGGAACGGTCGCCGTATAGCCGTTGTTGACATCGAGAATCCCGTTCGTCTGGTTCGTGGTGATCGTCGTGCCTATGGCGACCGTCTTGAACGCAAGATCGAAGGCGCCGAATGCCAGCGACGCGGACAATGCCGCCGCTCCAACGGCAGCTAGGATTTTTCGATTCATGCCTGCCCCCTTGCACGTCTATTTCCACCTGATGTTATTTCTTGTTTTTGTTGCGCGGATATTATCCCATATCCGCCACGGGCGCGCAAGCGTGAAATCCATTTTGCCGCCGTGGCTTCTCGGATTCGACGTTAATGAACGATGATTTTCACCTTGCCGTCCACGCGGCTTCCGTTCACGCGGCGACCATCGGAGAGCGCGATGTTTTCGAACGAGACGTCCTTCCACTCGCCGGGACATCCCCTGAAGAACTCCGGCTTGCCGTTCACGTCGTGCGCCATCATCTCCATCACCGCCGCGCAGGCGGAGAGGAGTCCGTCCATGTCGAGTATCTCGTGTCCAAGGTGCCGTCCGTCCTTGCCCAGCTTGGGGGTAGAAGACACAAACTGGCAGAATCCCGGCTTCCACGCATAGCACCGCGGCGCATGTCCGGGGTTGGTGAAGTACTCGTAGAAATCGTGCAGCAGCTTCACCGCCTGCGCGGGACGCCCGGCGTGGACGTTCAGCACCGCCGCCCATGGCACGCACCAGCCGGTCCACGCGGAGGTACCACGCGCATCCCACGTCTCGTAGGTCTTCTTCACCGTAGTGGCGGTCGCCGGGTCGGCGAGGTCGAAGATGTCGAACGGAAAGAGCCCCGCGAGGTGCGAGTGGTGTCGGTGCGACTCGCTGAACGGACGGTTCTCGAAGAGCATGATTCCGCCCTTCTCGTCGTCGATCGCGGCAAGGGGCAGACGCTTCTCCACGTCAAGCCACATCGGGTCGGGAGTTTCGCCGAGCATCGCGGCGGCGGCGATCAGATTGCGGGCGAGACGGTGCGCTGCGGCGAGCTGGAAACTCGGATTGCGTCCCACGGCCGTCTCGAAGGTTGCGCCGCCCCATTCAGGAGAAGGCCCCGTCGGGAACGCGAGTGCGCCCTTGCCGTCCTCCACCATCATCGCGCGATAGACGCGCATCGCGCCTTTCATGAAGTCATAGGCGTCGCGGCGGAGGAAGTCCACGTCGCGAGAATACTTCACGTAGCGGAACATCATGTCTGCCACCCACGCGGTCGAGCCGTGGTCGATCGTGCCGGTCCAAAACCCGCCGATGTTCACGCCCCGGTCGTCCACCGAGTGCGGCAGCACGTAGCCATCGACGTCCGCGAACTTGCGCGCGTTGTCGCGGAGACGCTCCCGCCAACCGAGGACCATGCGGAAGAGCGGCATCATGTTCGCGAAGTGTCCGCCGCGATAAGCAGGCGAGTAGCACTCCTGCACGTTGATGTTGAAATGGTAGTCCGAACTCCACGGCGCGATGTAGTTGTCCTCGAGCCACGCACCCTGGAGACCGCACGGCACGCCGTCCGGATCGGTCATACAGCCGAAGCAGTACATGCCGTAGTCGAAGAGCCCCTGAACGACGGGATCCGGCACCTTCACGCGCGCCCCCTCCGCCCAGAACTTCGTCCAGTGCGCCGTGGATTCGGCACGCACCCGCGCGAATGGTAGGGTCACGCGTCCCGCGTGACCGCGGGCGAGCGGGACGCTCGCCCCTACCGAAATTCCCCTCCACGTCCGAACCAACAGCTCTCCGCCCTTCAGTTCATACGCGAGCGTGACGGATTCATCGGCGGGCAATTCCCAAGTGAAACCATTTGCGCCGTACTTCGCCGGCTTGAACGACAATTTGCCAAGCTCTTTTTTGACGGCTGGCTGTTCCATGCAATGGATCGCCTTCGCCTCGCAATTCACTCCTTCGGGCAGCTTGATGGCGAAGACGTGGCTCGCCTTGCTCATCGCGAGTTCCGCGCGGCAGGTGCGTCCGTCCAGATCGAAGTCGATCATGCCAATGCCGGTCTTCACGTCGAGCACGCCACGACGCAGCGTCGCACCAGGGATTTTCAGCACAACGCGCCCGAGCGGAAGCATAAAAGGATTGCGCGGTTCGCCGCGCGGCGTCACTTTCTTGAAGAGGCCGAGGAGACGCGCCTTGTCGCCCCTCACGATCGCGTCGGTGATGTTGGTGTAGCTCTGCTCCTTCGTCCAGCAGTATCCGCCGCGATGGTCCCAGAGGTCGCCGCGTCCGACGGTGAGTTTGAGGGTATCGCCGCCGCCCCATGCGAGCACGCCCGTCACGCCGTCCGCGAAGCGCATGCCCTCCTGCGGCGTCTCGTCGCCGGTCGGGAACAGCCATTCCAGCGGCTTCGCCTTCTTTTCCACGAGATCGTTCCACGTACACGGGCGCAGAACCCGCGGATCGAACGAGTAGTCGCACCGCTTGCCGTCGAGCCAGACGCTGGTCTTGCCGTCCTTGAGCGTCGCCACGACGCATTGGGGACGCCCGCAGGTGAACGGCTGGCTGTGCCCACCCACGCGTTCGCCGCGACAGTAGAAGCGGGGACGGTCTGGCCAGGTGTCGATGAGCCAACCGTCGCATCCGCCCGTCGTGTTGTCGATGAGGCGCCCGCCGGTCTTGTTGAGAACGACCCAACAGGCGAAGGTGAAACCCTTCGAATAGTCTGCCTCCTTCACGACGTTGCACGTATCGCCGGGTGTTGGCACGCCGCCCCACACGAGTCCGTCCCGCGCGATGGTCCCTGCGGCGCTGGAGGCGTCCTTCGCATACGCGGCTGCCTCCGCATCAGAGATCACGCGCGAAAACACCCGTGCGTCAAGAAAGCGTCCATCCAGCTTGTATGTGCCCTTCGAAGTGATTCCGAACGACACCGGCAGGCCCTTCTCAATGGGCACCTGTCCCTGTGCGCCCAAAGCGAGGCAAGCCAACGCCGCTGCCGTCGCAATCATCCGCAAGCCCCCACGTCCCCAGCTGCGGATTTCACCGAAACAACTTGAATCTCTTATCGTTTGCATGGCGCGTATTGTACCACGCCCCATCGCCCTACGCAAGAGAAACGGTCTGGTGAATTTTGGGTCCGCCCAGCCCAATCCACAGTAAGAAACAGCGCCGAAGCGGGCGGACGTTCCTGTTCCAGATAAGAGTGTTAATTGCCGCTTTTCGACGACATCAGGAGCTGGGCCGTTTCCGCTAGGCGAACAAATTCCGCACGCCAGCCATCCTCGTCGCGTCCCCGAGCCGCGCGCGCACGCGCGATCAGCGACTCGTAGGAGGCCGAGCCCTTGTGCGGCGAGTCTTCAAGCAGCAGCGCAAGCTCCACCACCGCCGAGGCAAAGCGGAACGATTCGGACGGCGTGTTCGGCGTGATGGCCGCCGCCGTCACGGGCAAGAACATCCGCGTGCTCGTGTCTGCGTCCGGCAGCTTGTAACGCAGCTTCACGGTCAGCAGTTCGGGGCTGCCGACGGGTGTCTGCTTCTGGTACTTGAGCGGGTCTACGTTCGCCACCGTGCTCGTGGAGCCGACGGGCACGAGTTCGTAGAACGCCGTCATCGAATGGCCGCTGCCCATTTCGCCGGCGTCCTTCTTGTCGTCGTTGAAGTCCTTTGCGGCCAGACGGCGGTTCTCGTAGCCCAGAAGCCGGTACGCGCCCACCTGCGCCGGATTGAACTCCAGCTGCAGCTTCACGTCCTTCGCCACGGTGAGCATCGTGCCGCCGAACTCCGTCATCAGAACCTTCTTCGCCTCGAGCACGCTGTCGAGGAATGCGTAGTTGCCATTGCCTGCATTCGCCAGTTTCTTCATCATCGCGTCCTTGTAGTTGCCGTATCCGACGCCCAAGACGGTGAGAAACACGCCCGTTTCGCGCTTCGTCGCGATGTAGCGCTCCAGCTCGGAGGGGTTGTTGATGCCGATGTTGAAGTCGCCGTCCGTCACCAGCACCACGCGGTTGTTCTTTTTCTTGTCGAAGTTCTTCATCGCCTGCTCGTAGGCGAGCTGGAGTCCCTCGCCGCCCGACGTGGCGCCGCCCGCGCGCAGCTTGTCCAACACGCCGCGAATCTTCGCCTTGTCCGCGCCCGAAGGCGCGGGCAGCTCCACCTGCACGCCGCTCGCATAGGAGACGATCGCGACGGAATCCTCCGCGCGCAGCTGGTCCGTCAGGAGCCGCAGCGCCTGCAGAAGTGTCGTGAAGCCGCCGTTGTAGTCCATGGATCCGGACTTGTCGATCAGGAACACGAGGTTGCACGGCGGGATGGACTCCTTGGGGATGCGCTTCGCCTGCACGGCCACGCGCAGGAGCTTGTGCGCCGCGTTCCACGGGCAGGCGCCCAGTTCGCACGCCACCGCTACCGGCTCGTTACCCGTCGGCCCCGCGTAGTCGTAGGAGAAATAGTTCACGTATTCCTCAATACGAACGGAATCCTTTGGCGGCAGGCGCTTCGACTCCGTCAGGTACCGGCGCATTGTCGTGTAGCTCGCCGTATCGACATCCAGGCCGAAGGTGGAGAGCGGGTTCGTCTTCACCTCGCGGAAATCGTTCTCCTTGAACTCGGCGAACCGTTCGCGTCCGATTGCATCTGCGGCTGGCGCAGCAGACTCCGCAAGCGGCACACCGGCCGTGGAAAGGTATCGCATGCCACTTACAGGCCCGCCCGTGGTTAGTCTTCCGCACACAGCCACAGACCTGTTCACTTCTTGGCGCCCCTCCATGGACATAGGAGTCGCTTCGACGTCGTGGTATGTCGGCGAAAAGGAACATCCCGCCGCGATGATCCCCACGACGGCAATAGTTCCCACAAAAGCAATTGTCAATGTTAGTAGTTTTTTCATTTGATCGGTCCTTTCACAATGTCGTGCAGGAGGTCCACCAGCCACGAGACGGTTGCCGACGCCCATCTGCCCGTGGTGGACATTATAGCAATTTCAGAGTTTGTTTGTAAAGGTGGCAAGTTTCTTGGAACAACTGGTAAAAAAACTTTGGGAGAGGTGTTCGGGTTAACTCGCCCGCTCGGCGGTGAATTACGCACCTTTTTCGGGGCTTGTGCCGGAAGTCGCATAAGCGTTGGCGCGGACGCACCAGAGACAGAGAAACACGACCGCGCCGACAGCGTCAGTCGCGACCATGACGAGCAGCGGAAGCCTCCAGCCGCCAAACGACTGCGCAAGGTTGCCGCAGACCTTGCCCGCGACGGACGCCCCGACGTAGGAGAAGAGGGAAATGAAGCCAATGGACGTGCCGGCGAAGTGCTTGGTCGAGATGTTGGTCGCCGTGACGCCCGTGAGCGCCTGCGGTCCGTACAGACAGAATCCGCCCAGACAAAGCGCCGTCGCCCCGGC
>JAFUDL010000132.1 GCA_017459225.1 Kiritimatiellia bacterium | reverse complement strand
CACCAGCTAGCCATGGAGCGCCCATGACAAACTACACAATCACATATCGCGCGGATGACGGCTCGATTGCCAGCACCACGCTCGAGGCGGCCGATCGCGCCGCATGTGTGGCCGCGTGCCGTGCGCGCGGCATCACGCCTGTTTCGATAAAAGAAGGCGCCGCAAAATCAAAGGGTGGTGCCAAGTCGTCCGGCGTTTTCAGTCCCGCTAAAGAGCGTATGCCACAGACCTCCACGCATTCTAACTCTCACGCCTTCATTCGAACCCTTGCACTCGTACTTGCGCTCGTGGCCATTGGCGCGGGAGTCTGGTTCTTCTTTTTGCGGACGCCGTTGGAGCAGATGAAAGATCCCAAGCCAAGTCCTAAGGCACCTTTAAAGGCAGAACGTGTGACTGTCTTCCAGGCCTCCACGGAATCCAATGATATCAAATTGCCCATTGGGAATGGAGAGGTGTCGCAGATAGCATTGAACGCTGGTTCATCTATATCAAATGACGACCAGAATGTGAAAGCGGTAGAAGAGGCAATACGCATGGAAGAGGCAATGGCCGAGGCCAGGCAGATGCAGTCCAATGCAGTATTCAAGACGCGTACTGATCAGCTTCTTGCTATGGCATTGTCAGGGGATCCGAATCGTGGCATGCCCCCGTTGCCGCCAATGCGAATATCGAATCAAGAATTTATGGAATCCTTGAAACAGAAGATCGAGATACTAGATACTGATTCAGAGGCTGTCAAGAAGATGAAACAAATGGTTCTCGATGCCCGCAAAGAAATCTTAGAGCAGTTGAAGCAGGGCCGTACGGTCCAGGAAGTACTCAAAGAACATGAGAAGTTAAGAAACGAAAATGGCAAGTTAAGGCAGGACGCTCAGCGGGAACTAAATGCGATATTTGCCTCTGGCGACATTGAGGGCGCAAAGAAGTATTTTGAGACAATGAATAAAGCTCTTTCAGGACTCGGAGTGTCGGAACTGCGAATGCCCAAAACTGAAGCAGAGCGTGCAAAGTCGCTTGAAGAAAGGAAGGCGCGTGCGCGTGAACGTAGGCTTCTCAGAGAGAAAGAACTGCAAAAAAACAACGATAAAGACGAATAGTAGAGAAAGGAAATGGTTATGAAAACTGAGAAGATTACAATTGCAATTGCACTGCTTTGCACTGTTGTTGTTGGAGGTGTGCCACCGGATCCGCCGCCTCGCCGTGTTGTTGATGCAGCTACACGAGCGGCAATGAGCGAGCGGAGAAATTCATTGCGTGCGCAACGTCTTGCTGCAGATGGTGGCCTTGTGGTACAGCCGTCCACCGGCAAGGTGTTTCGCGTGGTTAATCTCCAAAAGCGCGTTAGTGTTTCTGCCGTTAGGACATTGGTGGATGATTTCCAACGAATACTAAGGATTCCGGTTGAGATGGTGTCTGCTGCGGTTGCCGATGAACATGCCGCCGTGGTTATGACAATAAAGGATGATGAAGCCACCCCGACAATCCTCGTTGCTCCAGAAGACATGTGGGTAACGCTGAACATTGGTCGGCTATGCAAGGACAATCCATCGGTAGAGATTCTTAACGCAAGATTCTCGAAGGAGTTTTGGCGCGGGGCCTGTATGGTTCTGGGTGCCTATGTTTCAATGGGGCAGCCCTGCGTAATGCAGCCTATGACAAGCCTTCAGGATATTGATGCCTATAAACCCCTGACTCCAACGCCTGAGCCATTCTCAAAGATGTTGGCTGTTGCAAGAAAAATCGGCATACAGCCATTTCGTAGGACGTCTTATCGCAAGGCTTGTGCGGAAGGCTGGGCGCCTGCGCCGACGAACGACGTGCAGCGCGCGATCTTCGAGCAGGTCAAGGCCGACAAGGAGCGCGGCCCCACGAATCCGATCACCATTCCTCCGCCTAACGCCGCGAAGTAGGTCGTGCTGTTTTCATACACATATCGCTCAAGCGACGGGCAGCGCCATTCCGCCGAGATCGAGGCGGAAAGCCGCGATGCGGCGTTTGCCGCCATCCGCCGGGAGCTTGGCGTAAAGCCGATCAAGGTCGTTGCGGCCGAAGGCGCGCAGCCGCCAGCAGTCGGCAAGGGCGCTGCGGCGGCAGGCCTGAAGCCGTCGCTTGTGGCGGCAGGCGTGCTGATTGCGGCTGTTCTTGGCGGCGGCGTGTGGTGGCTTGCGGGTCGCGGACGCACTCCGGCGCAGTTCACGGTGAACACGCCTCAGGGTCCGGTGACCTACACCGTTGCCACGCCGCTGCCGCGTCAGGGCATACCGGGCGACAGGCGGCGCATCGAGGCGGCGATGGGGATTCGCGAGGCCGATGGAAGGGGCGGCGCGTTCGCAAACCCTGCCGAGCGTCTGCTTGCCCGCTTCGCCGAGCCTGGCCGCACCGTCCCCGCAGACGCCGCCGCAAATTCCGGCGACGACGAATTCCGCGAGGCCCTGCGCCGCCCGGTGCGCATCGCCTCCACGGACTTCACTGAGGTTGTGGACCTCAAGCGCATCGTTGCCGGCATGAAGCGCGAGATGGCGGCGTACCTCGCCGGAGGCGGCAAGGTGGAGCAGTATCTTTCGGAGCTCGTCAAGAGGCAGCGGTTGGAGATATCGTACCGCGAGAACGCGGAGAAGCGCCTTTCCGAGTTGCTTGGCGCTCTGGGCGCAGGCGGTGGCGGCGATGCTTCTGCAAAGGCGTCCTCCGCCGAAGCAAAGAAGGCGGCTTACGCCTACTGGCTCAAGGCAAACGCCTCCCTCAAGTCGATGGGCATCTACGAGCTGCCGCTGCCTGACCTGCTGCACGGCTATCAGGCTGGCCTAGGCCTGGACGAGTGAGCTGCCCCGCTTTCATCTACAGCAGATCGATCACGCGCACTCCTTCAATGGAGACAGCGCTTGGATCAGCGTAATATCGCATGACAGTGCGAATGTCATCGCCGCTGATGGACGATGCCATCTCGGCGCCGAACTTCTGGTATATGTGGTCAACGCATATTTTCCGTAGTTCGTAGCATGCTTTTGGACCGGTGAAGATACCCCTCGCCCTGAGTTCGCGGTTCAGGCGCACGTACACGTCGCGCGCGCACGGCACCACAAGCTGTGAGTCGCGGTTTGCGTTTTTGGCCCAGCCGCAGCGCTTGTTGTGCGGAATGCCGCCGCTGCGGTATTCACATATGCGTTTCCAGATATCGCGGTGCACAGGCCACGCAACGGTTCGTCCGGATGAAAGGCGAGTTTTGTGTGGCGTGTAGCACAGTACAGTGCGTCCGTCTCTCTCGCGGAAGTCGGACCAGCGCAGACGTTCTACGTCGCCGTTGCGCATGGCGAACTCCAGCATGAGCGTGGCAAGTATCCACTCACGCGTGTCTTGTCTGTTCTCGAGGCTGGCGTACCATTCCTTGACCTTGGCGAGAACGGACGAATCCGGGCGCATGTATCGCGGCGGCATGCGCCTGCACGATGGCATCTCCAGTTGCGGAATGTTCCATTTCTTGTCCGCATAGTAACGTCGCGTCCATTTCGCGAAGAGCTTGCGGATGGAGAAGAGATAGCTCCATACAGAAATCGGCTTCAAGCCGGAACACCGGGCTGCGTCGAGGATGCGTTCCAGCCGTTTGCATGTAAGAATCGAAACCGGTTCGTCTAGCGCTATGCCGCCGATTTTGCATAGTCGGCGCATTCCTCCCAAGGTGCTCGCCACTGTCTTCTCGCATGGACGCTCCATCCTCATGCGTTCGATGGCGGCGAACTGTTCGTATGCTTCCATGACCATCCTTATGGTCGGCGTCTCTTTCATTCTGTAATCTGATTTGGGTTCGGCCCTCAGGTCTGGTTCCATGTTGCCGCGCAAAGATCATCTTTGCGCGTTCATTGTTCCATGTGGTTAGGAAACCCTCTGCGAGAAGTCGTTGTAGCCGAAAGTGCGCAGAGTTTCGATGCGTCCGTCTTCATGGCGGATTGCGATGTCGGGCAAGTTCACGCCGTTGAACGTGTTGTTCTTCACCATCGAGTAGATGGCCATGTCCTCAAACATGAGCGTATCGCCTTCGGCTAGTTGATGGTCAAAGGAGTATGTGCCAATCTCGTCGCCTGCGAGGCAGGTGGGACCGCCGAAGCGGTAGAGGAAAGCCCGTGGTTCGTGGTTCGCGGTTCGTGGATCGTGGTAGATGCTAGCATTGGTGATGCGGGGAGTGTAGGGCATCTCAAGCACATCAGGCATGTGGCAGGCGGCGCTCACATCGAGAATCGCGTTTGATATTCCGTCGGGGCTAGGCGGCTGTATCTCAAGCACGTGCGCTTCCAGGAATCCTGCGTTGAGGGCCATCGCCTCGCCAGGCTCGAGATAGACTTCGAGATGCGGATGGCGCGAGTGGAAGTCATTCAGGAGTTTGACAAGTCCGTCCACATCGTAGTCGGCGCGTGTGATGTGATGTCCGCCGCCGAAGTTCACCCACTTCATCTGCGGCAGCATGTAGCCGAACTTCTCCTCGAATCCGGCAAGCACCTTTCGTAGCTCTTCAACCCCCTGCTCGCACAGACAGTGGAAGTGAAGTCCGTCGAGAGTTTCGAGGTTTCGAGGTTTAGAAGTTTCGGGAGCTTGCGTTTTCAAACCTTGTAGAGTAGTGCCGAGCCGTGACGATGGGCGGCATGGGTCGTATGCGGGCGTGGTCGCAACAGACACTTCGGGGTTCACGCGCAGGCCAACGGATACGCCGCGGGAGTGTGCGGCTGCGCCGAACTTCTCTATCTGGCGAGGCGAGTTGAAGACGATGTGATCCACAATGCCCAGCAGTTCGTCCATCTCCGACGGATCGAACGCAGGCGCGAACACATGTGTCTCGCCGCCGAAGTTGTCGTGCCCATGGCGTGCCTCGAAGAGCGAGCTTGCCGTTGTGCCGGCGAGATATTGCGCGCAGAGCGGGTAGGTGGCTGCGCATGAAAAAGCCTTCTGCGCGAGGAGAATCTTCACGCCCGCCCTGTCGGACACGTTCTTCAGTATCTCGAGGTTGCGCCTCAGCGCCGCTTTGTCGATGATGTATCGTGGCATCAATCCACCTTCACGGGGTTGAAGTTCTCCTTCCAGGGGAGGCCCTGAACGTTGAGCTCGGCCATGAACGGATCGGGATCGAACTCCTCGCACGTGTGTACGCCCTTGATGGTCCACTTGCCGTCGAGGAAGCACTTTGCACCGATCATGGCGGGAACGCCGGTGGTGTAGCTGATCGCCTGCGAGCCGACTTCGCGGTAGCACTCCTGGTGGTCGCACACGTTGTACACGTAGTAGTCGACGGGCTTGCCGTCTTTGAGCCCATGGAAGATGCAGCCGATGTTGGTCTTGCCCTTGGTGCGCGGACCAAGCGTCGCGGGATCTGGCAGGAGCGCCTTCAGAAACTCGATCGGTATGATCTTCTGTCCCTTGAAGTCGATTGGATCGATGCGCGTCATGCCCACGTTCTCGAGGCACTTGAGGTGCGTCAAGTAGCTCTGGCCGAACGTCATGAAGAAGCGGATGCGCTTGATGCCCTTGAGGTTGCAGCCAAGCGACTCCAGCTCTTCGTGGTGGAGAAGGTACATGTCCTTCTCGCCCACCTGGTCGAAGTTGTACACGCGCTTGATCGCCATTGGCGCGGTCTCGACCCACCATCCCTTGTCGAACGCCTTCTTGTATTCCACGGGTACGCCGTGTGAGTCGAGCGGCGCGCCCGTCTTGCCGGCATCGCCTTCAGCGTCGGCAACCCAGTAGCTGCCCTTCGCGGCGACCTCGCGAATGTTGATCTCGGGATTGAAGTTGGTGGCGAAGGGATAGCCGTGGTCGCCGCCGTTGCAGTCGAGGATGTCGAGTGTCTCGATGGTGTCGAAGTAGTGCTTCTGCGCGTAGGCGGAGAACACCTGCGTCACGCCCGGGTCAAACCCGCAGCCGAGGATTGCCGTGAGGCCGGCCTTTTCGAACTTCTCGCGGTAGGCCCACTGCCAGGAGTACTCGAAGTGCGCCTCT
>JAFUDL010000131.1 GCA_017459225.1 Kiritimatiellia bacterium | reverse complement strand
TTTGTGCAGGACAACGAAAGCTTCTCGTCGAAGGGCGTTGTGCGTGGACTCCACTGGCAGGCCGCGCCGCATACTCAGGCGAAGCTCGTTCGCGTGATCCAAGGGGCGGTGTGGGATGTGGTTGTCGACATCAGAAAAGGTTCGCCCACATACGGCAGACATGTTACAGCAACGCTGACAGGCGAGAATCGCCTGCAGTTCTACATCCCTCGTGGCTTGGCGCATGGTTTCATAGTTCTGGAGGACAACACGCTTTTCAGCTATAAGTGCGACAATCTCTATTGCCCTGCATCCGACCGTGGAATGCGATTCGACGACCCTGCGCTGGGAATCAAGTGGCCAGATATTGGAGTGCCGCTCATACTCTCGCCCAAAGACCAAAAACACCCGCACTTCGCCGAGATCGAGCCGTGGGAGGAATGAACGATGAAGCACCGTGCAACAGGCAGGTCCAGAGGACGGCCTACGTCGGTGCCGTTCTCTCTAGGAGACCAGATATACGACATCCTGAAGAGCCGTATGGATCCGGTGACGCACCTGGTTTATCCGCAATGGCAAAGACTGGCGCGCGAACTGCACGTCAGTCGCTCCACGATCAGCAGGGTGATGCCAGGGCTGAAGTCCGCGGGCTTTATTGAGAGCGTCATCGTGCCTATGTCAAAGGATGGCAAGATCAAACGGATCGTCTATCGGATTCTCCGCTAGACCTCCGTCCCGCCCGAAAAGAGGTATCCTAAGAAGGTCAAACCCTTATCCGAGGGGGAGTGAACGTCCATCCAGGGAAACTCAAACCCTCCTTAGGTCTCAAAAATCCCCTGCCTAGGTCTCAATATTCGTTTCCCTGGGTCTCAAAAATCCCTTCATTAGGTCTCAAAAATCCCCCCGTCATGGCAGACATTGATTTTTCTTTAGTGAGTGACGGAGTGTCAAGCTCCAAGATGAAATTCGCCAATTTCGTCAACCCAGGTCCAATCCCGGAAGATTTGGTCTTCGTGCCAGGTTTTATCGAGGATCTGGTCGGTTACACGCTGTGCAAGAGCCACAGCCCCAACCGCACGCTAGCGTTCGCCGGTGCCCTCGCCATGCTCGCCCACCTGTCTGGGCGAACCTTCACGGATGCGTCGGGTACGCGCACAAACCTCTACGTGGTCGCCCTCGCGCCGTCGGGCAGCGGCAAGGAATCCCCCCGCAGCATGAACAACCTCCTGGCTAGGCGCCTGGGCATTTCCCATTCGGTCATGGACAACGTCGCCTCGGGCGAGGCGCTTGAGGATGAGCTCGTCAAGATGCCGTCGCTCCTGCTGCAGTCTGACGAGATCGCCATGCTCTTCGGGCAGATGCGCGGGCAGGGACGCATCGCAAAGGCCCTGAGTGGCAGGCTTCGCACGCTCTTCACCGCGAGCGGACATGACTATACGTTGCGGAAGAAGGCCAATTCCGCAGGCCCGGCGCAGATCATCTCCAATCCGCACCTCACGCTGTTCGGCACCGGCATCCCCGAGGAACTGCTCGACGATCTCACGCCGCAGGAAATCAGGAACGGACTCTTCGGGCGTTGCTTGGTCCTCTCCGCGCAGGACGAGAACCTGCGGCGGAATCCGTATGTGTTCGACGAGCCGCCCAAAAACATGATTGAGGTTGCCAAATATCTGGCGAAACTGGAATATGGCGGAAAGCGGCGGGAGCCTGAGCTGCAGATAGTTGAAGAAGACGACGAAGCGTGGGAGCTGAAGAAACAGTCGATGGAGTCCTTCGGAAAGCAGCGTCGGCAATTTGCCGAGGCGGATCTCAAGAACGCTCAGGCGATCTTGGCGCGAATCGACGAGAAGGTGTCCAAACTGGCGCTCCTCTACGCGATCTCATTCAATCCGTTCAGTCCGCGGATAAGGGTGGATGCCGTGGAATGGGCGGTGCGGTTCGCGGCATACGTCGTAAAATGGATGCTCTACGAAACGCAGTTCCATGTGGCCGAAGGCAAGTTTGGAAAACAGATGGAGCATACAAAGGCCATTATCAGCAAAAAGGGCGGCAGCATAGAACGCCGCGACCTTATGCGCAAGTTGCACTGCGACGAGGCGACGCTCAAAAGGCTCGTAAAGGCGCTGCTAATCGCGGAGGAAATTGAACCTCCGGCTGTAATTGACGGGGCGAGAGCGTATGCTTGAAGTTATGAGTTGTAGGTCGTATTTAACGTGCTGTGATGAAGAGAGGAGGTGACGAAATGGTTTTGAACAAGTTAAAGCTTGAGAACTTTCGGCGATTTGGAAACGTCGAGGTAAAGTTCGCAAAGCGGCTAAGCGTATTAGTGGGAATTAATGGTGCCGGCAAGTCATCAATCTTGGCTGCCCTGTCTACGCTCCTGTCTTGGTATGTGCGGAGGTTGGTGTCCCCCAACGGTACAGGTACGGGTATGGCCATCTCGGATCGCGATATTCAGACCGACGCGCTTTCGTCCACGATCGCATTGGCGATTGAGGATGATGGGAAGGAAGTGTCTTGGTCTGTTTCAAAGGTTGTAAAGGGCGCGCCTATATTTGATGTGAGGAGTAATCTAAAAGAGCTTACTGAACATGTCAAAGATATGCGGGCGAGCAAGCTTGAGTCCGTGCCGATCATTGTCTCCTATACTGTAAATCGAAGTGTGTTGGACATCCCCCTTCGAATCAAGAAACGCCATGAGTTCTCGGTTTTGAGCGCTTACAACGATGCTTTCGACCGCGCTGCCGATTTTAGGCGTTTTTTTGAGTGGTTTAGGGAATGGGAAGACGTGGAGAACGAGCGTATCGTCGATACTTTGGCGACTGGCGGTGTGCCATATCTTGCCAACAATGAACTTGCGACCGTGCGTCGGGCGCTAAACCGTTTTCTGCCTGAGTTCACGGAGTGGAAGATAAGACGCAATCCCATTAGAATGGAAGTCAAGAAGGATGGCAAACCACTGAGCGTTGACCAGCTCTCAGACGGAGAGAAGTGCATGATTGCACTTGTCGGAGATCTGGCACGCAGACTGGTGGTCGCCAATCCAATGCTGGAGGATCCGCTTCTTGGAAACGGAATTGTGCTTGTCGACGAGATAGAGCTGCACCTTCATCCCGAATGGCAAAAGAGCGTTTTGCCACGGATGCTTCAGACGTTCCCAAATGTTCAGTTTGTTGTGACTACGCATAGCCCGCTGGTACTTGCGCAGCTGAATTCACTATTGTATTGCAAGAAAGGTGAAATTGCGGTATTTGGATTGCGGTCGGGCTCTGTTACTTCTTTGCTTGATTCAGACACGGGATTAATCATGGCTAGCGAGATGGATGATGCCGTAGCCGCCGTTGACGAGGAGTTTGATGCGATTCTGGATGGAGGCGTAAGATGAGGAGCGTTACCTGTCTTTCATCTTATCTGTCCGGAGCCCCTGCTGCTTCATGTCTGCATCATGATCCTGGAGACATGGTTGTCTGTCGGGCAAAAGGGAAGGCTCGGAACACATTCCCCCTTTTGTGCGGCGTCTCTGCGATTGCACTTGAGACTGATGGTGATCCCTATCGCTTTCCGCCTGATGCAACTAAAG
>JAFUDL010000008.1 GCA_017459225.1 Kiritimatiellia bacterium | reverse complement strand
CACGTCGGATCCAAGGTTGCGAGAGGCGGAAAGCCTTGACTGGGAGACTAGAGGTTATCGTGAACTAGAGGACATTCTGTTAAAGCTTAAAGGTGAATTGCAGGCAGTCGCCAGCAAGACCGGTCTGCGGTATGGCGATGTGGAGGACATTCTGGGACGACCATCCTGCTTCACAGCACGTGAAGAATCGTGTCCAAACAAGTGTTCGCCTCCAAAGAGAATGCTTGAAGTCCAGTACCATTACTGGATCACTGGAACGCACTACTTTCTCATAACATTTCGATTCGAGGCGGAAGATGGCGGCCGAACCACCCATGTTTCAAAAAGTTCTTTTTTAGGTGATATAATGCTGGGCGTTTCTGTAGAGTCGTTGGAAAAAGCCATCGAATCTTTGGAGGCAATGGAGAAGACGAAATGAGCCAGAATGTCAATCGTTCGAAGAACGAGAATTCCAACGAGCAAAATGAAGGTTTGTTCCCGCACAGAGGTAAAATGCGCCTTGTGGAACATGGTTCACCGACTTCGGAATCGTTGTCCCAAGGGTGCCCAAGCTGCGAGAATGCGGAGGACACGTATTCGTATGACGGCATAGGCAACCTGCTGTTGTCCTCGTTCAACGCCGTGACGAACGCCTACACGGCCAACTGCCTTAACCAGTACACCTCCATTCTCTGTGACTCTGTGACTCTGTGTGAGCCGACATACGACCTCTCCTGCACGTTGCAGAAAGCTGGTGGTGTTGGAGGAAGCGCGAGGGGACAGCCCCCGGCGAGTCATTTTCGCACAACTTTGACGTTGCGGAACATATGTTTGTTGGGGCTGAGAGTTAGCGGCTTGCCGCTTGCGGTCTTTACATTGCGCAGGACGACCTCCTCCGTGACGTGGTAGGGGAACTGCTCGACGTAGTCGGGAGAGGTGTTCTTCTTGCTGAACTGGGCGAAGATGCGGGGCCCGTTGTATTTCTCGGGATGGTGCGAGTCGTCGATTTTCAGTCCGTCGAAGACGATCCTGCGCGGCATGTGGCATGGATAGCCGAAGTCGTGCCAGTCCGTGCTCGATCCGTTGACGAGCGTGCCCACGACGGGTTGTCCATTGCCAGGAACGAACGTGCAGTTGCGCACGATGAAGTCTCCGTTCCATGTGCTGCCGTAGTCGCTGCGCAGATTGAAGAAGCTGTAGCAGTAGACGGTGGTGTTCTCCACGAGGAAGGTTCCGAAGCCGATCGCGTTGATGCCCATGTGTCCGAGCTTTGAGTTACGCAGCGTGGCGTTCGCCACGCCCATGTGGGCATCGAAGCGCGAGAACACGCACTTGTCGTAGAGGAGGTTCTTGCAGTAGTTTGAGGCGAATAGTCCCCAGTAGCGCTTGTCGTTTATGTCGGTTGTCTGGCGGCAGTCGATGTAGGAGATATTGACCGAGTTGTTGGCGCAGATGTCGTACGAGCCCATGCTCACGGGCTTGCCGGCGGCGCCGATGGTGCGGTACGTCTTGTGGGCGGTGAACGTGCAGCCCGTCACCGTCACGTTGGCGCTGTATGATACGGCGACGAAGCCGCCGTAGGGGGCGCCGTGTTCGCCTTCGCCGGTGATGTCGTGGCGGATGCCCTCGATGCGCACGTTGGAGCGGTTGACGGATATGCCGCGGGCGTGGTAGCGGTAGTTGGAGCTTGCCTGGTTGGCGATCGTGGTGAAGTGTCCGCCCTTGACCACAAGCGTCTTCACATCGACGGGATGCGCGGTGATGCGCGTGATGGCGGGATAGTCCCATATTATCGGAGTCTTGGGGTCGATTGCGCCAGATGCGTCGGCTAGGAACACCTCCTTCTGCGGCGAGCCTTTGTTCTGGTTGAGTCCGTAGCGGATGTACTGCTTAACGTTGCTGTTCTGCACCTCGACGAGGCATGTCGAAGGAAGGGCGGCGCCGAGGCGGATGGCGCCCTTGGCGAGCTTCGCGACGCCCTTGACGGGGAAGGGGCGTCGTGAGGGGTCGATGCGGAAGATCGGGGCGCGCAGGTTGTCGAGCACACGGTCGTCGATCACGAAGTTCGCGGTGCCGAAATCGACGTCCGTCTTGATCACTGCGACTGCCGCGCCCTTGCCGATGTAGTACGTCTTGCCGGCGCCAGCCTTCACGGGCAGGCCTTTTTCGTTGGCTGCCTCATGCGCTGCCACAATCGCCTGCTGGTCGTCCGTCTTGCCGTCGCCAACAGCTCCGAACTCTTCGTATGTGATGAAGCTCTTTGCCTGCGCGAGCGCGGCAAGCGTGCAGAAAACAATCGTGGTGCGGATTCTCATTCTAGTTCCTTTCTCAGCGCATGAAGATGACGGTGCTGTTGGAGCGAACTGCGCAGAGCACTCCATTCACGATGCGCAGCTCCGCCTGCGATGCGTCGGTGACGAGCTCGAAGTCCTCAAGCGCAAGGCCCGTCGCGTCCTTCAGGTCGATGAGGCGCACGAGGCCGGCGAACTTCGGGATTTCGATCTTCACCTTCGCGCCGTCGATTCCGCTCACCGCGCCGGCGATCTTGAAGGGCTGCGGCTTGGCGCTGAAGGCAATTGTGCCCATCTCGAGCGTACCAGCGGCAGAACCGTTCTTCGCCAGTGCGATCGAGGGAGATGCCGCGTAAGCGCCTTCGAACTCGATGCGGTCCGCACGCAGCGTATACGGAGTGCCGGCGGCGCTCGTGGCGGTAACGCCAACGGACGCGCCGTCCGTGAACTTGACGGTGCTCACTTCGGAGAAGCCGGCAACGCTCAGCGCGTCTTCGCCCTTGAACTCGATGTCGCCGTATCCGGTTACACCGTAGCCGTCTTCGCCACCAGTCTCCATCGAGAGGTTGTAGACGTACTGGCGCGCGTTGTATCCGCCCGTGCCGCCGGAGATCGAGAAGTATCCGAACTTGTCGCCCAGGCACTGCGCAAGATCCACCTCCTGCGAGACGGTGACGGTGTTCTGGCCCTGCGTAAGCGTGATGGACATCTGCCCTGGCTTATACGCGATCACGAAGTCCATCGGACTCTTGCTCTTGGGATTCACGCCGCCTAGATCGGTCACGGCGGTGCCGGCGGCGCAGTTCTTGAGCGGGGCGATGTTTGGCGTGTTGTAGATGTTGATGAGCCACCCGGTGGCGCTGGGGAGCATGGAATTGCCCATCACGCCGCGGCTTCCGCCCGTTGCGCCGATGGCGGTGGGCGACTGCGAGTGGAAGAATATGGCCGCGCCGTCGGCTATGTTGCCGTTGTTGGCGGAATTTCCGGTGAAGAGATAGGTGCCGCGGATCTTGAACGGCGCGCCCACGTACACGCGCTCAAGGCGCGTCACAAGGCCGGACGTGTAGTTCGACATGTCGGTGATGCGGAAGGCCGGCACGCCATCATCGACCGGCTCGTAAACGGCGATGCCGTTGATGCGCCACTTCGAGGCGTCGTCCGAGACTGCGATGTCGGGCGCGCTTCCTGCGGCGTCCGCCTGCTGGAAGCGGAAGTTCACGATGCGCTGGTCGCAGATGGAGCCACCCGTCGCGCCGGAGAAGCCGACCCATGCGGTGGACGAGCCCAGCGCCTCAAGCAGGTTCACGTTACGGGTGAACGACACGTAGTTGCCGTTCGAGAAGAGGTGCTGCACGAGCTTCCCTTCGCCATCGTACGTCACGCACACGTCCACGCCATCCTGGATGGAGATTCCGCCGACTGCAGTATTCATGTCGGTCTTGCCGCCGTTGACGATCCAGCCTGCGGAGTCGGTGTTGTAGATGTTGTACGCCACGCCGATGGACGGATTGATTCCGCTCGCGCAGATGCTGCCGCCAATGGCGCCTTTCGCCTCAAGTCCTCTTGGGTCGTTGTGCACGAAGAAGGCGAAGCCGTCCGCCGGATTGTTCGGATTCACGGTCTTGTACGTGAAGTACGCGCGCCAAGGACGCGTCACGCTAACGCGCTTCTTCCAGAACGCCGTGCCGCCCTTGCTGCCTACGGCGGGCGAGAGCTGGATCTCGTTCTCCGCGATCTTCGTCACGTCGCCGTTCAGCTGGAAGTCGGAGAAGTTCTCGACTCCAGAGACTTGGGCCGTCTCGGCGAGCGCGAGCGTGGCGTTGTCCACCGTTACGGACACTGAACCGGGAATCTGGTAGTCGAGCGTGGCGCCGTTTTCGGCCGAGAGCTCCTTCACTCCCTGTAACGCCCTGTCGATCGTGGTGTTGCTGCCGCCTGCGAACCTGATTGTGCCCGAGCCGTAGATCGAGGCGGAGCCGAAGGC
The DNA here is from genome assembly GCA_017459225.1 of Kiritimatiellia bacterium. Lineage (GTDB taxonomy): Bacteria > Verrucomicrobiota > Kiritimatiellia > RFP12 > UBA1067 > RUG572. The sequence continues at coordinate 197 of JAFUDL010000008.1, read as the reverse complement.
GTCCTTGGCGCTGCCGGCAAAGTCCACGAAGATGTCGGAAGCATTGTAGATTGACGTCGAGGATGTGATCTGCCCTGGCGACGTGAGGTGCAGAGTGCCGGCCTCCACGGATGTGGCGCCTGTGTAGGACTGCGCCAGCGAGAAGGCAAGCGAGCCGGCCCCCTGCTTCTTCAATGCGCCAGTGCCGCTCACCACGT
>JAFUDL010000130.1 GCA_017459225.1 Kiritimatiellia bacterium | reverse complement strand
CCACGTGGGCGGAGGTCTTGCCGATCTGTCCGCTGATCGGCGCCACCACGACGGCCTTCTTGAGGTCGTACTCGGCCACCACCAGGTTGGCCTTCGCCTGCAGGACGGCGGCCTTGGCCTTGTCGGCGCCGGCTTCCGCGTCGTCGCGCTCCTTCTGCGTGATGCCGCGCGCGTCCGCCTTCTGCATGCGCTCCCAGTAGCGCTCGGCGCGGCGCGCCTCCGCCTCGGCGGCCTCGAGGTCGGCCTTGCGCTGGTTGGCGACCGCGCGGTAGCGCTCGTCGTCGAGCACATAGAGCACCGCGCCCGCCTCGACGATGTCGCCTTCCTTGAAGCGGATCTCCTTGATGTAGCCGTCCACCTGCGGCAGCAGGTCAACCTCCTGCATCGCCTCGGCGTGGGCCACGAACTTCTCGGGCAGGTTGTACTCGCGCTCCTCCACCGCCTTCACGCTAACGGTGGCGGCAGGCTGCTCCTTCGGGGCCATCGCCTCCTTCATCTTCTCGGCCACGATCTTGGACCACATGTCGTTCGCGATCCAGCCGCCCGTGGCGAACGCCGCCGCCAGCACGATCGTGCCGATCACGGCGCCGATCGCGCCGCCCTTGCTTCCGCTTTCGTTCTTCTCTTCCATTGTTTTTCTCCTGTTTGTTTTCTTGTCTGTTTTTTGAAATGACGTCTTCTCTCCTGCCGCCCGGCATGCTCTCTTACTTCGCGCTCTTAGCTGCCGACAGTGTTTTGTTCTTTGACATTTACCACTCCCTGCAATAGGCCCTGCGACTCATTCCGCGATCCACTCGACGTTGTTCAGCTCGTTGAACGGCATGGCCGAAAGGCGCTCCACCACATTCGAGGCGTTGGCCCTCTCACATGAATTAGTGGCGGACGTGGAGACGTATCGCATGAGGTCTAGCCGCTGGACGCTGTTCGAGTACGCGGGGATGAAGCCAGCCAACTTCACATCCTGAGCCCCCTGTGAATCTGTAACATTGCGGATTGCAAAGTACATGTACCTTGCCACGCGATTTGTTGCCGCAGTTTTCAATTCTGACGGCATAGATTCCAATGCATCAATCATCTGATACATCACTCCCAGCGCTACCTTATCGTATATATTCGTTCGCACACAAAGTGTTCGCATATAGCCAAGAACCTCTGGCTCAAGATTAGTGTAGCGGAACATTGGCGGGATAGTGGATAATTTCATTCGAGACGTGTTGTCCGTGTCGTTGAACCATCTGAAGAAATTCGTCACGGCCGGTTGGTTGATTTCGCTCAGATGCCACGCCGCGACCTCGGCGATGCGCCTTTTGCGTTCGTCTGCCCAATCTGTCTCCGACAGGTAATTTGTCATTGCGAGCATCAGCCCAGATATTACCTGATTTGTGCTCCAGCCGCTGCGGTCCATGAATCCACTATAGCGCAGCATCCCGTCCCGATTGCGAAGAGGCACCTCCGGCTCGTTCTCATTGTCAACAAGGCAGATTCTCATTGGGCGCGCAAGGAAACTTTCAAGTCGCGCCTGATCGTACAAATCCGTTTCACACAACGAGGTGAGAACGATGATAAAAACAGTGGCAAATACCGCGCATTTACAGTTGATGTAATTTTTTTCCATTGACATGACACTCTCTCCTTTTCACAACGATCTCGGCGACATGGAGTTAATCGCGGTCTTTCCTGCATAGGATCAGTCACTCGCACCTCCTGGGCTTTGCCCTGCCGGCGATGCGCCCGGCGCAACGGCGATCGATCTCCACACGGCGGCGTACGACTTGCGCAGCGTGTCCTCCATGTCGCACTGCAGCAGCCGCGCGATGCGCGCGTGCACGATTCCGTCGAATATGGCCACGCAAACGCTCGCCACCTGCACCGGATCCACGTCCTCGCGAACGCGCCCAGCGCGCATCTCGTTCTCGACCGCCGTCTTGAACGCGGCCCACGGGCCGAAGCGCTTGTTGCGCATCAGTTCGGATCGGACGTCCGCCATCGAGACGTCGGCCCACTGGACCTGCTCGTGGACAAGCAGGAAGAAGGCCGTGCCCTTCGCGTCCGACACGATCTGCACCGCGTTGCGCACCATCATGTCCGCCACCACCGGGAACGCCAGTCCCTCGAAGGACGTCTCCCCCGGGGGCAGCAGCCGCTCCGTCTGCCGGCGGAACTTCGCAAGCATCTCGTCGAGAAGCGCCAGCAGCAGCGCCTGCTTCGTCTCGAAGTGCCAGTACACCGCCCCCTTCGTCATCTTCAGGCGCGCCGCGACGTCGGTGAACGTGGTGTGCTCGTAGCCCTTCCTGGCAAAGAGCGCGAGCGCGCTCGCGAGTATGCGAGTGCGCGTCTTTTCAGCGTCCTGCTTCGCCCTTCTTGCCATCTTGTACGTTCCTTGGTCCTATTGCGTCTTTGAAACAGCCGCATATTATACATACCTTCGGGTAGGTATGTCAAGTGGTTCGAAGTTTAAAGTTCGAAGTTCAAAGTTCAGAGTTCGAAGTTCGAAGTTTAAAGTTGATTAACCTCGAAACCAGAAACTCGAAACCAGAAACCAGAAACTCGAAACCTCGGACTACACCAGCCCGCTCTGGCGAAGGAGGGCCTTCACCTCGGGGGCGCGGCCGCGGAAGCGGCGGAACACCTCCATCGGATCCACACTGCCGCCAAGGGCGAGGAACGTGTCGCGGTAACGGCGGCCAAGGCGGCGCACCGCGGCCTCGTCGCCAAGACCGGCCTCCTCAAACGCGCCGAAGACGTCAGCGCTCATCACTTCGCTCCACTTGTAGCCGTAGTACCCCGCCGCGTACCCGCCGGCGAAGATGTGGCTGAACGAGTTGAGCATCCTGTCCTCGGGAATCGTGCGGCCGGGAATGAGCTCGGCGAAGACCTTGTTCTTCAGCGCGTTGGGATCGGCCGGCGGCTTCACGTGCAGCTCCATGTCCACCTTCGCGTACGCGAGCTGGCCGAGGGACGCATTGGCGGCGCGGTAGTTCTTGGCGGCGCGCACGCGCGCAAGCAGAGTGCCGGGAATCGGCTCCTTCGTATCGACGTGGCGCGCGAACGACTTGACCGTAGCCTCGTCGTAGCACCAGTTCTCCATGAACTGCGAGGCGACCTCCACAGCGTCCCACTCGATCATGCCGAAACCGGATGCGGCCTCGTCGTCAACCGTTGTGAGCATGTGCTGCAAGGCGTGGCCGAACTCATGGAAGAGAGTCTCAACTTCCGAAAAGCGCATGAGGGCGCGTCCGGACTTGTCGGGCACCGCCTGGTTGCAGCACACGAGCGCGAGCGGCAGCTGCACCGAACCGTCCGCCAGGCGCATGCGCGAGCGGAAGCTGTGCGCCCACGCGCCGCCGCGCTTCGTTGCGGGGCGCGAGTAGGGATCGAAGTAGAAATGCGCGATCACATTGCCCTTCTCGCCGCGCACGCGGTAGAAGCGCACGTCGGGATGCCACACCGGCGCCTCGCCGTCAGCAGGCTCCACGGTGATGCCGAAGAGTCGCGTGGCGAGCCTGAAGAGGCCGTCCAGCACGACGGGCAGATCGAAGTACTTCGAAAGCTCCTCCTCGGAATACGAGTACAGCTTCTCGCGCTGGCGCTCGTTCCAGTAGGCGCGGTCCCACGGCTCGATCCTGCCGGTCCAGCCCGCGCCCTGCGCGAACTTGTCGAGCGCGGCGTCCTCCTTCACGGCGAACGGACGCGACGCGTCGGCGAGCTTCGCGATGAGAGACTCCACAGCCGCCACAGACGGCGCGGACTTCTCCGCGAGCGAGACTTCCGCGTAGCTCTTGTACCCCAGCAGCTCCGCCAGCTCCTGCCTCAGCGCCAGCAGCTTCGCCACGATGGGAGTGTTGTCGAGCGCGCCCTCGCTCGCGCGCGTGCACCTCGCCCTGCACAACGCCTCTCGCACGGGACGGTTCTTCGAATGCTTCATGAACGGGAAGTACACCGCGTCCTCGATCGACGCCTTCCACGGTCCCTTCGCCGGGTCCCCGTCACCCGCCAGCACCTTCTTCAGCGACTCAGGCAGCCCTTCCGTCTCCACCTTCGTGGTGAGCAGCACCGAGAACGCCTTCGTCGCGTCGAGCACATGGTCGCGGTAGTCCGCCTCAAGCTTCTCGCTCTCCTCCTGGATCTCGTTGAAGCGCTTCTGCTTAGCCCCTTCCAGAGCCACGCCCGAGAGCTCTGCGCTGCTCATGTTCTTCTCGAGGATGCGGATGCGGCACGCGAGCTGCGCGCTCGGCGCCTTCTTCGCCTCGGCCTCGAGCTTGCCCTTCAGTTCCTTGAAGCGGTCATAGAACCGCCGCGACTGCCCCACGCGCAGCTCGAAGGCCACAAGGTCGCCCTGGTACTTCTTCTGCACCCTGCGCCAGCCCTCGCTGTTGCACACGCTCAGGAGATGCGTTATGCACCTCCAGGCGCGCCAGAGCGGACGCTGCGCGTCGGCAAGCGCGAGGACAAGGCCTTCCCACGTTGCGGGCGCGTTCTTCTCCAAGGCATCAACGCGCGTCTTCGCCTCGGCCAGAAGACGCGGCAGCGCCTCGTCCGCCGCCTCAGGCGTCATCTTGGGGAAGTCGGGGAAATCGGCTACGGGCAGAAACGGATTTGCCATGGGCTACTTCCCCTCCTTCGCACACTCCACGAGCGCCTTGCGCACAGCCTCGCCGTCGGCGCATCTCACGACATTGGGGAGATCCGCGGGAATGGCATCCATCTCCTCCACGCTTCCAAACGCGAAGATGGTTCCGCCCTTCTTCGCGAAGTCGCAGACGAGCCGCGAGAACTTGCCCTTCGAGGGATGGGGCAGCACGAGCGCGTCGCAGTGCTCGAGCTCGCCGTAGTTGATCGTCTCGCCCGCCACGGCGCGAATGTCGAGAGAGGTCTCGCGGTAGAGCTGAGAGACGAGAATCGCGGAGTCCTTGCGCAGGCTGCCGCTTAGGAAGCCCACCGAGAGGTTGCCGCGCGTGCGCTGCGGGTATTCGGCCTTGAACTCGCGTCCCGTGACGTACTTGAGGCCGCCGCGGATGATGTCCTGCGTGTGGGTGAAGCTTTCAGGGTGCGGCGATGTGCAGGCGATGCGTCCCTTGCCGAACGTGCCGGCGAGCACTGCGGGGTATCCGGCCATCACAGGTGTGGTGTTCGTGTTGAACGAGTACACGCCGTCGCAGGCGAATGTGGCCACCACGCGGATGTCCGCGCCTGGAATCGCCTCGCAGGGAACGGGAACCGGGCCGCCGTGGTAGCGCACTTCGCGCTTGGAGTTGGGCTTGAGGCCGAACATGTCGGCATTGTCCGTGAACTTGATGGTGAGATGGTCGCATCCGCCGCGGTACGGACTCAGCTGCGCCTTGTAGGGCATCATGCCGAGGCGGCCGGACGTCTTCTTGCTGTCGCCAAGCGACATCGCGAGGTAGCATCCCGCGCATGTGCCGAAGTAGCCGCCACCCGCGCGCACATACTCCACGAGGTTGGAGCATCCCTCGGGCTTGAGCGTCTGCGCCTGCGTGCTGCTCCCACCGCCGGGCGCGATGTAAAGGCCCACGTCCTTGAGCGCGCCGTTGCGCACGTCCTCGGCGTTCACCACCGTGAAGTCGCAGTCGGGCGAGAGTGAGAGCATCTTGATCCAGCGCACCGCGGCGCATCCGCTCGCGCCTGGTCCTGCATAGAACGCGGCGCGCACGGCGTTGGCGTTCTTGGGCGGAGGCGCCTTGCGCGGCGGAGGAAGAGGCGCCGACTTCAGCTCAAGCAGCTTGCGCGCCACGTTGCCGGGCCTGCGGACCACTACGAGGTTCGCGTGGGGCTTGAACGCGGAGGCCACGCGGCCCCATGTGACCACGCGTCCGCCGCGTTCCATGAACGCCGTGAACTTCGCCATCATCGCGCCGCCCGCGAGCTTGGCCACCACGTTCGTGTCGGCGGCGTCGGGAACGACGAGCGCGTCCACATGGCGCAGGTCGGTGCGCAGAATCTCGTCGTTGGAGTACGGCACAACGTCAAAGTCGTCGCTGCGCACAAGCTCGCGCGCGAGCTCGGCGGCTATCGGGCCGGGACCAGGCTTGCACCACCAGCCCACGGCGAGCTGGTCTCTCTTGCGCTGCGGCGCGTCGATCTTGATGTCGCGTCCCGTAAGGAACTTGAATGCAGCCTTCACGGAGGGCCAGGTCTGCGGATAGTATTCGGGGTGCCCCGCGAAGAGCCACACGCGCCCCTTGCCGAAGGTGCCCGCCACGGAGCTCGCGCCGCCACCCATCGATGGCATGTTGGGCTTGGAGGAGTAGGAGTGGAGATTGCTCTTGAAACGCGCCATCACCTTGAAGTCGGCGCCAGGAACGGCGTTAGTGATCGGGTCCATCACCGGGCCGCCGTTGAAGCGCTCCATGCGCTCAAGGCCCTTCCCCTTCTTGACTGCGACGCCGAACAGCTTTGCTGCCTCTTCGGTGTACTCCACCTGCAGCATCGCCTCGCCGCCCCAGCCGCCGCTGCGGTGCTTGTAGGGCGCAATTCCGAGAATCTTCTCCTTGGGCGGCTTGCCGTCCTTGCCGGGCTTGGGGTCGCCGTGCATCATGAGGAACGCGCCGGCGCAAGTGCCCACGTAGGCGCCGCCCTGCTCGATGAAGCGGCGCAGCTCGCGCTGGCTGGCCTCGCCGAGCTCGTCGGCCTCGATGTTGCTCTTGCCGCCCGGCATCACCACCACGTCGGCGAAGCGGAGCGCGCCGCCGCGTATGGCCGCGCCGTCCACATACGTCGCCACCACGTCGGGAGACTGGTCCATGATCTGCATCCAGCGGAACTGCCCCACGCCGCGCGCGCCAGGGCCCACGTACACGGCGGCGCGCACGGGAGCGCCCGATGCTATCGCCTCCCACGCCTCTGGCGAGCCTCCTTCCGGACTTGAGGGCGGGAACAGCGCGCACCCCGCCGTCACGAGCAGCGTTCCAATCGCCATTCCGAGCATCGCCCGGCGGCTGATCTTGCACATGGACATCTCTTGTCTCCTTGCGTTAACGATTTCTACCTTTCGGTGATGGCCTGCTATTATATCAAACTACCCCCTTCGATTGCAAGATTGGCGCTATGGAAGTTTCGGGGTTTCGAGTTTCTGGTTTCGGGTTTCTAGTTTCTGGTTTCATTCATTGTGTGATTGTGGAATAGTGGGATTGTGGCATTATGGAATTGGTTGCCTTCAATTTCATAATGGCATATTTTCACAATTCCACAATCTCACAATAAAGCGTTGCAGTGACGCGCCATTGTGGGCGCTTCGCTGGTAGGGCCGCCTCGATGAGACGGTCGCAATGCCGGGCAAATGCCGGGCGGCTGATTCAAAGTCCCGGAGGTCCCGGTTGTCCCGTATGTCCCGTCAGCCGCAGCTCGCCCTTCTCGGGGAAGCGACACTCTTGTCACTTCCTTCGGTGGGGCGAGGCGTCCCGCCGAGCCGCCAGTCATCCGCAGAAGCGGCAGGAGTGCCGCTTCCCCGATTCGTGACTTCGGACTTCCGACTTCCAGCGACACGCCGCCCGCGCGGCCGCCGCATGCAGCGCCCGCCCGATTCAATTGACGTCCGACGTCTCAAGTCAGAAGACCGTTCTTCTATTGCATTCATTTGTCACCGCCGATCAACAAAATAATTATTGCTATTACATACAAAAAGACAGGAAGTGTTATGGCTATCAATAGCGACAACCAGATACCACATTTCTTATATGCGGCAATTGCCACAATAACCGAAATCAAACAAAGGCATATAAACAATTGATTCATGGCTTACTCCTCAGAAAAGTTGCATCTTGTGGATAATACGGGATATTGTTTACAATGCAAATATAAGCCCTCCTCGTATCTTCCGCCCAATCTTGGCAATTATATTGGCTTCCTTTGCTGTGCAAGTACACATCTAACAATTTATACTTTCGAGGTTTTACCATCCTAACCGCTTTGCGCATGATACAATCATTCCATCCTGAACTATGGGGAGGTCTATAAGGGATTGTGGCAGTGTCACTTCGTACCTTGTCATCGTCAAAGTAGCCAAGATTAGTAGGAATACCTTTATCCTCAAAAAAAGTTGCTCATGGGCTATTACCGTATTATCAATATCGTCTTGTCGATTCCCTATAACAAAATGCCTAAACAAAAATGAGTCTAAAGGACGATAAGCAAAATAAGCCTCGCCATTCTTATCATATGTAATTAAAGGATTGTTACGACAAAATACAAAAATATTCACCCCTCCCTCTTCCTCTATCGGATCCCTGTTGAGCCAACGGCCGAGGCGGGGGCTGTAGCTGCGCAGCTGGTAGGCGATCAGGCCCACCTCGCGGTCGTGGTACTTGGTCGAGAAGCCGAAGGAGAAGTCTTCGCCGCT
>JAFUDL010000129.1 GCA_017459225.1 Kiritimatiellia bacterium | reverse complement strand
GTACTGGGACACGGTCAAGGCTGTTCGCGAGATTGGCGCTCGGATATACGAGATTCGTTCTGGTTCTGCGCCTTGAGCTTTCTGATCACTGAGAACATAACGCTTGGGTAATCGGTTGAGAAGCCGTCGCAGCCGAGCTCGAAGAGCTTGAAGTACACCTCCTCCGTCTCTCCGCCCTCAACGGGACTTGAGCATACGGGGATGTCGTGCGCGTGGAACTCGGCGATGATCTTCTTGAGATACGTCGTGCTTGGCACGAATGGGTCGGCGGCCTTCGGATCGTAGTACGTGTGAAGCGACACGGCCGAGACGCCCTTGAAGTTGTTGGCGCGCATTTCGTCCATCTTCTTTTCGAAATGCCTCTCAAATCTCGCGGTGTCCTCTGCGGTGTGCTTCGGCTTGGGCCAGGTGCCGATCCAGATGAGCGTCTTTCCGCCTGGCACAACGCGCGTCCATTCAAGCGCCTGGGGGTAGTCCTGCCCGGTGTAGTAGACCTGGTCGATCACGCCGGCCTCGCGCGCCTTCGAGGCGATGTACTTCGGGCCGGCGCCTTTTTCGTCCACAAAGCAAAGCCACGTGGGATGTCCCTTCATCGCGGCGAAGGTGGCTTCGATGGTGGGGATCCTGTGGTGTGCGAAGTCTGGCGAGAGATAGCTGCCAACATCGACATCCTTGATCTCGTTCCACGTTAGCTCCTTCGAGACTTTCTTTGCGGCCTTTTCGGCGGATATTCCGCGGGCAGTGCGCTTGAGCGTTGCGTCGTGCAGCATGATGCCAACGCCGTCCTTCGTGCGGCGGCAGTCGCATTCCAGGGCGGAGCCGTTCTGCCAGCACCACATGAAGGTGTCGAGAGTGTTGTCTGGGCGCTCCAGCTTGCCGCCGCCGCGGTGGACGTGCGAGAGGTGTAGAAGCGACGTTCTGTCGGACGGCATCGCGCTCGTCTGGAGCGCGAGCGCGGCGAGCGCTGCTGCTGCGATGGCAAGTTTATTCATTTGAATCTCCTTTGTGCCTTTGGCGCGTATTCTACCATACCGCGTCCCGCAGGGCAAGGGACTTTCCGCTTGCCGCTGTACTGTGGAAATGGTAAAATTTCCTCAATTTCATGTTTGGAGACTGACATGTGGAAAATGCTAGGCGGAAATGAAAAAGCGAATGCGCGGATTTCTGTGCCGTGCCGGCGTAAGTCGCCAGCCGGAGCCGTTCGGGGATTCGTCCCGTTCGGCATCATAATGGTCGTCGCCGTGATGCTGCAGCTGGCGTCTCCTGCGGCCGAGGTGACGCCCTGGACGAATCCGCTCGTGCGGCCCTCCGGCGAGTGGAAGGCGTGGCGCGATGATGGTGCGTGGCAGTTCGCATGGGTGAGCGAGAAGGCGGGCGACGCCGTGGAGGTGGAGTTCGAGGGCACCTCCTTCTCCGTCTGCCACCGCAAGGGCGCATGCCGCTGGATATGGGGCATCACGTTCCGAGACCAGACTTCTCCGCTTGGACTCTTTGAGGCGTTCGTGGACGGTAAAAGCGCGGGCGTGTTCGACTCTTCCCTTCGCGAGGAGACGTGCGTGGCGAAGGGCCTTGCAGACGGAAGGCACATGGCGCGGATAGTGAACCTCGGGCGCTCCACGCGAAAGGGCGGTCCCGGGCGCATCGCGCTGCGCGGATTCCTTGCCGACCGCGCGCCGCGCCTCCCCACGCCCGATCCTCGGCGCGAGTCGCCGGAACTAGCGAAGGAAGTTCGCTCGCTGCCGCCGGCCATTCTGTTCACTGGTTCGCCTCTGCGTTCTGGCGCCGTGCCGAACTACATCTGGCAGTCTAACCCGGACGGTCCATGGGGCTGCTCGATTCGCATCGTGGATTTCAAGGCGGGGAATGCGCGCGTCATTTTCGAAGAGCCCGACTCCGTCATACTTGACATGTCGCTTTCGCCTGATGCGTCGAAGGTGCTCTTCTCCATGCGCCGCCACCACTCGAAGACATGGCAGATATACGAGATGAAATGCGACGGAACGGGTCTGCGCGCCCTCACCGACACTCCGCTCGCGCACAACGCGAGCCCGGTGGCGCTGCCAGGCGGACGCATCGCCTTCCTCTCCACGCGCACGCCGTTCACGCACAACGTGTGCCAGCCCGGTCCCTCCGCCCACGTGCACGTGATGGACTCCAACGGCGGCAATGTGCGCGACCTCAGCTCCAATACGCTCTCCGACCTGTACCTCACGACGCTCTCAGACGGACGCCTCCTCTACACGCGCTGGGAGTATGTGGACTGGAACTTGACATACCGTCAGTCGCTCTGGACGCAGTATCCCGACGGGCGGCAGATGGCGCTCTGGTTTGGCAATCTCACCGAGGATCCCGCCACGATAATCCAGGCACGCGAGATGCCAGGCGAATACGGCTCTGCAGTGTGCACGTTCGCGCCGCACCACAATTCGCCTTATGGGGCGATAGGTGTGGTGTCGAACCGGGAGGGCCCGGAAGGGGATGCCGCGCCGTCGATGCGGTGGCTCACGCCGGAGTATCCGTCCGTTTTCGACTCGCGCATGGACTGGGGATGGTGCTGGCCAGCGCCGGTGGGGCGGGGCCGTTTTCTTGCGTCGTGCGGCGACGGTGCGGCGCGGCGCTTCCGCTTGATGCTTCTGGCGGAGGACGGCAGACGCGCCGTGGCGTACGAGGATCCCGCTACGAGCGTGTTCGGCGCCGTGCCTTTCGCTGCGCGTCCCGAGCCTAAGGAGATCGCTCCGTTCGTTGCCGCTTCGCCGGCCTCCGTAATTCTTGAGTCGGCGCCGCCAGGGCAGCCGGAACGCGAGAGGGTGGAGATGGGGCGTCTGTTCGTTTCTGACGTCTACCGGGGCTTCGCGGAGAGTCTGCCGCGCGGAGAGGTCAAGGCCGTGCGCGTGATGGAGCAGCTGCCGAAGGCTGTCAACCGCACGTGGAATGGCGTCCTTGATCAGGGTCCGCTTGTGGGCGCATCGTCGTACTATCCCAAGCGCGTGTGGGGCTATGCGCCGGTGGAGGCTGACGGCAGCGCGTTCTTCCTGGCGCCTGCGCGCAAGGAGATATACCTGCAGCTGGTGGACGGCGAAGGGCGCGAGCTGGTGCGCATGACGAGCGCGATAAACCTGATGCCTGGCGAAACGCAGAGCTGCTCCGGCTGCCATGAGAACAGGCGCACGGCTGCGGCGCCGTCGGCCGCCATTGCCTCGCGCGGCGGTCCAGTGCCGCTGACGCCGCCAGCGTGGGGGAATGCGGGCGTGCTCGACTACAACAAGGTCGTGCAACCCGTGTGGAACCGCCACTGCGTGCGCTGCCACTCCGGCGCGAATCCGCCGAAGGGGATGAACCTGTCGGGACACTACACGCGTTTTTTCAACATGTCGTACGACTCCCTCGTGATCCGGTCGAATTCCGACAGCGCATTCCGCGCATGGTTCACGGGCGACAGCGCGGTCAAGCCCCTTGTGCAGTCGTTCCATCTGCTTTCCGGTCTCACGGAGCCTTTTCGCGCGAAGGAAAGCGGCACGTTCGGCAGCCGGCTGCCTGAATACCTCGAGAAGTCGCACCATGGCGTCGACATGCCTGCCGCCGACAAGCGCATCGTGTACGAATGGCTCGACGCCATGATTCCGTACTATCCCACGTTCGACTTCGCCCACGTGAAAGGCAAGGGCGACCGCGACAAATGGGGCGAACCCGACTCCGCCGCGCTCAAGCCGTGGTTCACGAAGCGCTTTCTGCCGCTCTACGAGAAAAGCTGTGCGTCGTGCCACGGGAACATGGATCTGAGAGTGGCGAACACCAACTTCGTAGAGCCGCAGTGGTGGTGGTTCGATCTCACCGAGCCTGCCGAGAGTCCTGCGCTTACGGCCCATCTGCCGGTGAAGGAGGGAGGCCGCGGATATGCGGCCAAGGGCAGGTTCTCGTTCTCGTCGCGGCAGGATGCGCTATGGACGGAGCTGCTGGACATCGCGAAGGAGGCTGCCAACGAGGCGTGGCGCACGCCAGAGGCCGACATGCCAGGCTTCGTGCCGCGTTCCCGCGGCCGCTGCGAGTACCGCCCCTAGTAGTCCGCCTAGACGGCAGCAGATGGTTTTGGTAAAATCTCATCCATGAAAAAGCAGAAAGAAACAAGAAGGGTGATGATGATCGCGGCCATGGCCGCGGCGATGGCGGTTTCGGCCATGCCAAAGGTGATCATCGACACCGACATCGGCAGCAGCACGGACGACCTGTTCGCGCTTGAGATCGCGTCGCGCTATCACAAGGAGGACGTGATAGAGCTCGCGGCCGTGATGCTGGACCGGCCTGGCGCGGACAACTACGCGTTCACGGAAGCCTACCTCCACTACCACGATCTCGACAGCGTTCCCATTGGGGCAATCGGCAATCAAGCCGACTCCCGCAGGGTCTTCGTTCCATACGCCACGCTTGTGCACACCAACGACGCATCGGGACGCGCCGTGATGCCGCGTCCTCCCGCTGGGAAGCGTACCGGCGCCGTGGTTGACGCGGTTGAACTCTACCGCCGCGTTCTCGCCGCGTCGCCCGATCGTTCGGTGGACATCTGCGCGATCGGCTTCTTCTCCAATCTGATGCGCCTTCTCGACACTTCGCCCGATGCGGCATCGCCGCTTTCAGGACGCGACCTCGTGGCGCGCAAGGTGCGCACGCTCCGCATAATGGCCGGCTCGTTCGACCGTTCGCTCGACCACCCCGAATACAACGTATGGGGCGACATCCCAAGTGCGCGCCGCATCTTCTCCGAATGGCCCGCCCCGATCGTATGCACTCCATACGAAGTTGGCGTGCGCGTGTACTATCCCTGCAAGGAGGTGCGCGAAGACTTCCCCGCGAACCACCCAATAGCGCTCTCGTACAGCCGCTGGGATCCTGATGGGCCGCGCTCCAAGTCGCAGCTCATGTGGGATCCGATGACGGTGCTGGCGCTGATCGACGAGGAGAAGAAGTTCGACTTCTTCACCAATTCCGAGACGGGGACGATCGATGTGGACTCTCAAGGCTATACGGTGTTTCGTCCGAACGCAGAGGGACGCGCCACGGTGCAGGATCTTCCGCTGGGCAAGGCTGTGCGCGTGCGCCGGTGGATGCGTCGCTTCGCCTCTGGCGAAAACCGCATGCCCGAGATCGAAGGCGGATGCCTGCGCGTGGCTGAGATCGCGCCTCAGCCGCGCGAAGGTGCGGCGGGCGAGTTCATCGTGCTCACCAACCTCTCGTCGCAGATCGAGCTGGACCTCTCCGGATACCGCGTGGTGTGTTCGCGTCCCGAACTAGAAGTCGCTGTGGACGCGAAGATTCCGCAGGGCGTGAAGCTTGCCCCGCGCGGAGCGATCCGTCTGGACCGAAACACTTACTGGCCGGATTCGGAGCTGCCTGCGAAGTCGCTCAACATCCTCATCTACGGTCCAGACGGCGGAGTGAAGAGCGAGGCGTTTGTCGACACCCGCTGGTGGAACGACGAGTGCGACGGCACGGGCCGGCACTTCGTGGCCAAGGCGTGGCGGCCTCTCGTTCTGCGCGTCGACCAGTGGCGTCCATCCGACAAGCCGGTCGTGAAGAAGCCGCGCGTGATGATCCTCCACACGAACGACACCCATACGCACATCGACGACGGCAGCGTGAGGTTTTCGCAGATCGCCACGGAGAAGGCGCGTCTGCGCGCGGCCGGCGAGAACGTGATCCTTGCCGACGCGGGCGACTATGCGCAGGGAACAGCCTACGGCGGATACGACGACGGGAAGAGCGTGATCGACATCATGAACGCCACGGGATACGACGTGGCGACTCTGGGCAACCACGAGTTCGACTACGGCATCACGGCGATGACGGCGAACGTGGCGCGCTGCGCGTTTCCCGTGACGAGCTGCAACCTTGTGCATCGGAACGCCGCGGACGAACCAGGGGAAAGGGTGTTGCCGGCCTACGTGGTGGTGACCGGCGGAGCGGCGCGCGTCGCATTTGTGGGAGCGACCACACCCACGACGCTCGTCGCCTCCAAGCCGGCGACGTTCCTCTCCGAGAAGGGCGACTACCGCGAGTGGGACTTCATTGCGGGCGAAAATGGCGAGGCATTCTACGCGGCGGTGCAGAAGGCCGTTGACGAGGCGGCGACGAAGGCGGACTACGTGGTGGTGCTGGGGCATCTTGGCGTCTCGAGCGACTGCGCGCCGTACATGTCCACGGACCTCATCGCGCACACTACGAACTTCGTGGCGCTCATCGACGGTCATTCGCATTCCGCGATGGAGGGGGCGCGCGTGAAGAACGCCGCAGGGCGCGAGGTCATTCTCGCGCAGACCGGATGCTATCTGGGCGCGCTCGGCTGCCTCACGCTCGACGACGGTGCGTGCGTGGCGGCCTCCACGCTCTTCCCCTCGCGCGTGAAGGATCCCGAGGTGGAGTGGCTCGAGACGCGCCTCATCGGCGCGGTGGAGCGTCAGCTCGGCGCACGGCTTGCGATCGTCGACGCCACGGTGTGCGCATTCTCGCCCGGCAACGGAGCGCGCCTTGCGCGTTCGCAGGAATGCGCAGCGGGCGATTTCGCGGCGGACGCGTACTGGTGGTTCGCGCGCGAGAGGGCGGGCCGCTGCGACTTCGCGCTGGTGAACGGAGGAAATGTTCGCGCGGACATTCCGAAGGGCGAGGTGACGATGAAGACGCTGCGCACGGTGCAGCCGTTCGGCGGAGGCGTGGGACTTGTGGAGGTTGACGGAGCGACGGTAATTGAAGCGCTGGAGTTCGGCGCGCAGGTGGTGGGCGAGAGCGAGAGCGGAGGGTTCCTGCATGCGGCGGGTCTTCGCTATGAGATCGACGCGCGGGTCAAGTCCGGCGTGAGAGTGTCGCCTTCTGGCGCGTGGACGGGCGGTCCTTCCGGCGCGCGCCGCGTGCGCAACGTGCAGGTGTACGACCGCGAGAAGGGCGCGTATGTTCCGCTCGATCCCGCGAGGAAATACATCGTTGCTGGCAACAGCTTCACGCTTATAGAGGGCGGCGACGGGTTTGAGATGTTCAAGCGCGCCCGCGCCGTGAACAATTCCCTTGAGACCGACTACGTGGCGTTGGCCGAATACACGAAGGCGTTCGCGAATGGCAGCAACGGCGTGCCGCGCATCACATCGGCAAACGCCCCTCTTGCAAATCTGAAGGGTCATCCAATTGCCTACGAGAAGCCCGAAGGCTCAGGAAGAATCACGATACTTAAGTGACGAACGAGACTTCCCTTTGACAGCATGGTCCCTGAGAGTGTAGAATATTGACGTAGACAAACCTAAGGCAAGGAACTTCACTATGAGAAAACTAGCTTTGGCGGGCGCTGTTGCAGTGACGTTGAGTGTGCAGACGCTCATGGCGGCCACTTACTACAAGGTCGGCACGGACGCCGCCGGAACGTCGTCGTTCGCCGGCAACGTGAGCGGCACGGTGGGATGGTCCACAACGCAGGGCGCAACCGCCACGACCACGGTTTCCGACTTTGAGAACTCCGACTTCATCGTGGGCACGGGTACTAGCTTGCGCATTCCGGCAACCGAGCCTGACATCGCCTTCACGGGCCGGTCTCTCACGCTGGCCGGCGGCACGATCATGCTCAAGCGCGGAGCGAACGGCGGCAACCGCAAGGTCGCCATCTCGCCGTTCGTCGTCAACGAAGCCGGAATGATCGCCCAGGCGCAGGACAAGTCTGTGTTCACCCTCACGGGCACATTGGACATCATGTCTGGTTCGACATTGACGTTCCAGTTCGGCACGGCAAGCGGCAGCGGGGACTTTCGTCCGATCGTTGTCGACTCCGCCATCACCGGCGATGCAGCCTCGGCCATCAAGATCACCGGTTCCGGCAACGCCGGCAACAAGAGCGGCCTCACCCTCAACGCGGCAGGCGACTTTTTCGGCACAATAACGAGCGACGGCACCGCGCCCACATTTTCGCTCGTGATCAACGGCGCATTCGGCGGCACTATCACCGCGCTTCCCACTTCCACCACGGCCGTCACCATCGACTACGACGGCCTCCCCGCCGGGAAGGGCCTGCGCGTGGCCTCCACCACCGTTCCGCCGGCACTCAAGACGAAGCTGCGCTTCTACACGTCCTCCACCGCCATCGCGGCGGACGGCGCGCGCCTTCTCACGTTCCCTGCTGGAACCGAGCTCGACGCATCGGAGTTCTCCATTGTGTACTCCTACACGGCCGGCGGCACGTCCGTGCCTCTGCCTCTTGACGTGGCCAGCAACGACGACGGCACAGTCTCGCTCGTCACCAAGGGCGGCGGAACGTTCTACAAGATAGGTGCGGATCCTGGCGACAAGACGTCCTTCTCCACGAACCACACCGCCGCCATCGGTTGGGCACGGGAGGCCTCCGCCACAGCCACCGTTCCGTTCTCCGCGGCCGAGATGGCCGTATCCGACTTCATTGTGCCGAGCGGACGCGTCCTCCGCACGCCGAATACAGGTTCGGCATGGACGTTCACCGGCCGTTCGCTGCGCCTTGAGAACAGCGGCAGCGACGCCCTCAACCAGCTCATGCTAAAGGCCGCAAACAACGCCACCATAACGATTCCCAATCTCATCGTCGCCCAGGGACGCATCTTCAACGGAAACGGCGGATACACATACACGCTTGTGGGCAGGCTCTCCATCGTGAGCGGCTCGTCGCTGTGGATATGCGGTTCTGACACTGGAACGCGCACGATCATCGTGAACTCGTCCATCGTCGGCGACGCCACCACGTCGATTCTGATTCCCGGCAACGGCAAGGCCGGCACGCAGGTGCTCCACTTCAACAACGCGGCCGAATTCTTTGGCGCGATCAACGAGACGGCGGGGGAGACCTCGGCGACAACGCTGTACATCGGCGGTCCGTTCGGCGGCACGATCGGCGCGCTTTCCTCGAAGAGCACGCTCACGGTCAACTACGACGGCCTTCCAGCCGGGAAGGGACTGCGCGTATCCGCATCGTCCGTTCCCGATACGCTCAAGACGAAGCTTACGTTCTACTCGACCACGGCGAACTTCTCGCAGCATCTCCTGCCGCTCATCTCGTTCCCGGCGGGCACGGCCGTCAATCCAGCAGATTTCACCGTGAAGCATGCGACAAGCTCGGGCGGCGCGGCGACGGTGTTCGAAGCCCTCACCACGTTCACGGCCGACGACGGTTCGGTGGTGCTGGCCGTCGACGCCACGAAGCCCGCGACCGCGCGTATGGTCAAGGATGCCGACACTGGCTCATGGTCATGGCACTTCTACGGCGGCGACGGGCGCGACGTCACCGCCACGTGCGGACTCGCTGCGCCGACTGCCGACACCGAGATTCTCTTCGGCTCCACAGAGGAGCTCGCCGCAGCGCGCGCAAACCCCGGCACTCCCAAGGGCTGGCGCATGACCGCTTTCGAGATGACGGACGACGCCGACTTCGTCACGGACAGCTTCGCCCTCACGGTGGATGCGGGCATTGAGATCGACCTTGAAGGGCATGTGCTCACGCTTCCCGGCTCGTTCTTCGAGAACATGAAGTCCGCAAACCAGCAGCTGCTCGTGAACGGCGGATTCGAGTCCGATCCCGTGGACTCAGGTGCCTATCTGGAATACAAGCCCACGGGCTGGACGCGCGGCGGCACGGTGGCGCTCATCAGCGCCAACAACTCCTACGCTTATACCCAGAGGAGCGCGGGGAAGCTGTGCTTCCTCAACAACGGCGCGAACGTGAGCCAGACGTTCACGCTTCCGGTCGCAGCCACGGTGAGCGTTTCGGTTCAGGCGGCGAACAAGAACTGGTTGAGGACGAGCGACAACGTGACCGTATACACCACGGCGAACGGCAATGTGCAGATCGACGGGACGTCGGTGGTCTCCTGGTCGGGTCCGGGCAACGCCAGCTTTGCCACGCGCACGGCCGTGGTGAGCCTTGCCGCAGGAGAGCACACGGTGAAGGTGTCGTGCACAAGCGGATCCGGCATGGCCATCGACAACGTGTCCGTCACATACCCGACGCTTGGCGGCGTGATCACCGACACGGTGGGCGGCGGCGAGCTGCGCGTTGACGTGCCGGAGAACGTGATCTCCAGCAACACGGCTTTCGACATCATGGGCAAGGTCAAGTTCGTTAAGAAGGGCGCCGGCGTGTTCGTGTCAAGAAGGCGCGGCCTCATGTATTCGGGCGGCAACGAGATCGTCGAAGGCAAGCTCACAACCACTGAAGGCAATGGCGCGAATGCCGACTGGTCGGCGAAGCACCATCCGCTGGGCGCAACCGACAATCCGATCGTCGTGCGCAAGAACGGCACGCTTGACATCGCAGGCAACTACGACTACCGCTTCTATCCGATAACGCTCGACGGCGGCACGCTCAGAAGCGGCAAGCTCGACGACAGCGGCCCGATCAACCAGAGTCAGGTTTCGTGGGGCGGCGTGGGACGCCTCGCCCTCACCGCGGATTCCACGTTCTACCTCCGCAGCGACGTGATGTTCAGCGGCCACGACGACATCCCGATCGACCTTGGCGGACACGAGTGGCTTCTCGACTGCCCTGTTGGCGCGAAGACCATCTTCATGTCAAAGGACATGACGAACGGCACGATCCGCATCACCCCGGCGAGCGAGAAGACTACCTACATGCGGATCATCAACCGCGACGTCGACGCGCGCACGGTGGACGTGATCGACCAGGGCGGCATCAGCCCCATCTCCACCTTCAGCGTGCGCAACTACACCGCAGAGCGCGCATACGACAACGTGAAGTGCACCGGAACGACCAACCTCTACGTGTACGGCACGTTCACGCCGCGCACAGACTACTTCTACGGCTGCACGATGAAGAACGGCTCCACGATCGACCTCAGAGGGAAGGATGACGTATGGTCCACCACGAGCGCGGCAACGGTGGGCAAGAAGACCGTGGACTTTGAGGATGGCGCGACGGTGACGATCGACGTGCGCGGACGCGGCACGAGGGTGAAGGTGGTCGACTGGACCGACCATACGCCCGAGAACCTCGACACGCTCAAATTCGTGCCCGACGCCCGCAGCCGGTCTGTCGGCGTCTCCCTCTACGTCAAGCCAGACGGCATCTACGTTTCGTCCGGCACGATGATCTTCGTGCGCTAGGCGGAAAAGTTTCAGGCAGGGCGGATCCCTTTTGCAAGCCATCGGGGTTTTATTTTCCGATGTCCAGTGGTGCATTGCCTTTGACAAGAGGCCTGCCGAAGGTGTAAAATAGTGACATTCCAAAATCTAGCCAAGGAATCTCATGATGAAAAAACTAGCTTTTGTGGGTGTTGCGGTAGCGATGTTGGGTGTGCATACGCTCATGGCGGCCACGTATTACAAGGTCAGCGGCGATCCGGCTGGTTCGTCGTCCTTTTCCACCAACGTCAGCGACACCGTCGGCTGGGCGATCGCGCCCGATGCGACGGAGACGACGCCGTTCTCCGAAGCGGAGATGGTGCAAGCCGATTTCGTGGTTCCTTCCGGTCTCACACTACGCACAGCGGAGGCGGCAGACGCCTCCTGCACGTTCGCCGGAAAGTCCTTGCGCCTGGAAAGCGGCGCGCAACTCCTTGTCAAGTCTCCCAACAACGCAGTCATCACGGTTGAAGACCTCATCGTGGCAGGCGGGGGCATTGGCAATGGCCTTGCCAACAATTCCTACACGCTGGCCGGCAAGGTCACCATTGAATCCGGCACATCTTTCAAGCTCGCTGCGTCGGAGAACGGCGCTACCCGCACGATTCTCTTGGATTCCGCGATCTATGGCGACGCAACAACCGCAATTGCGATATCCGATGCCGAAAGGACGGGCACGGGCATCTTCCATCTCAGGAACCTGGAGAACTTCTACGGCGCGATCCACGATGTGGCGACGGTGGACGACGGCAGCGCCAAGATATACATCGACGGCGCATTCGGCGGCTCTTTTGACGCACTCTCGCCCAAAGCGTCGCTTACGGTGAAGTACGACGGTCTGCCACCGGGGAAGGGGCTCCTATTCTCCTCGACGACAATCCCCGAATCGCTCAAGACGAAACTTACGTTCTATTCCTCGTCCTCCGACTTTTCGGAGCACCTTCTGCCGCTCGTCACGTTCCCAGCCGGAACGGAGGTCGACCCTGCGGAGTTCACGATCAAGTTTGCTGCGAGCCCTACCGGCGCGGCGAGGGCATCTCGCGCGTTCACGGTTCTGACGAATGCGGACGACACCGTGACGCTCGCCTATGATGCTCATGTGCCAGAGCGCGCGAAGATGGTGAAGGGCGACGGCGATGAGTGGGGCTGGCGGTTCTACAACGCCTACTGGGACGACTTGACGGCGACATGCGGCCTTTCCGCGCCTGACGCCACAATCACGGTCTATGTGACCGACACGGCGGAAATCGCGCCCATTCTAGCCGATCCCGGCACGCCGGCCGGCTACCGTATCGAGACGCTGGTGATCAATGCCGACGCCGATCTTTCCGAACTCTCGCCGCTTGTCTTCGATCTTTCGAACAATTTCGTCATCGACCTGAACGGCCATTCGCTCACCGTGCCTGGCTCGTTGATCGGCGACAAGGCGCCAACGACTAAGGATCTGATCATGAACGGTGGCTTCGAGTATGTGGTAATCGCGGCAAACACATACGATACAGGATCCGCCATCACGGGATGGACGAAGAGCAACAACAGCAAGATCGGTCTCATGAAGAACTACGCCGGAAGCCTCTACACCCAACGCAGTACTAACAGAACGTGGTGCTACATCACAAAAGGCTACAATGCCAGCCAGACGATCTACGTGCCCGGGAACGCGACCTGTACTCTTACTCTCGACCTTTGCAACAGGAATCTGGTAAAGGAAGGCTCTTCGGTTATTACGTATTACGCATCCAATGGAAATGCCCAGATCGACGGAACGACGGTCTTCTCCTGGACAGGCGGCAACTCCAAGGCGAGAACGGTCACTTCCAGCGCCTTCAACCTTTCGGCAGGCACCCATACGCTGAAAATCTCATGTACGTCCAACAGCGGCTTCGCAATCGACAACGTAAAGCTGAACTGCACGTTCACGGAGCCGTTTGCGGGAACGATCACGTCTTCTTCAGCCGGCGGCGAACTGCATGTGAACGTGCCTTCTGGCTCTACCGTGCACAATACCGCCGTGAATCTCACCGGCAATCTTCGGCTCGTGAAGGAGGGTCTGGGCAAATACGTGGCGACAAAGGGAGATCTTTCCTACGCCGGCGGCACGGAGATTCTGGAGGGGACGATAGAGTGCGGAGTCATTGCGAGTTCGCGGCCGCTCGGCGCGGCGGATGGCGAGATTGTAGTCTCCACCAACGGCGTTCTCAACCTGAATGGATGTTCCGACCAATTCTCGTACCCAGTCGTCATGAACGGCGGAATTGTCAGAAACTCTTGGGGCGACATACGCGATGGCAATGCGCAGGTCCGCAACGTGCGTCTTACGGCAGATTCCTACTTCGATCCAGCCTACAGCTGGGGCATCATCGGAAGCGGCTATGCCGCTACGTCGGTCGATCTCGGCGGGCACTCGCTTGCTGTCTCGATTGGAACGAGCGGCAAGTATTTCTATTTGTGCAACACGACGATCGCAAACGGCTCCATTGACTTCCGTAGCGGCGGCTGGTTCCAGACGGGGAAGGACGGGCATGCCAAGGCTTCTGGCGAGATTGCGGCGGCCACTGCCGATTTCCGCGTGAACTGCGCCCTGAGGCTTTATGCGCCGATCTCCGTGCGCAACTACGATGCGGTCTATGGTTCGGACTACAACGCAGGCACGGCGGAGATGAAAGTCCACGGCACGATCACGCCGAGCACGGCCTACTTCTAAGGCTGCTCGATGATGG
>JAFUDL010000128.1 GCA_017459225.1 Kiritimatiellia bacterium | reverse complement strand
GGACAAGTAAGACTGCGTGAACATCTTCGTGAGCGAGGGCGCCTGCGTCAAGCAGATCATCGCCGAGCTCAAGAAGCAGGGCGAGGAGATCCCGCTCGACGCGTTCGGCCACCCCCGTCTCGACAAGGTGAACGTGGGCCAGTACTTCGCCAAGCAGTTCGCGGCCAAGATCGGCGCCGAGAAGACGCAGGTGTTCAAGAGCGGCTACTTCGCTCGCGCGGCCGCGCCGAACAAGAAGGACCTTCGCCTCATCCACGACTGCGCTGTCAAGGCGGTGGAGTGCGCGCTCGCCGGAATCGGCGGCGTGGTGGGCAAGGACGAAGAGCAGCACAACGAGCTGCGCGCGTGCGAGTTCGAGCGCATCAAGGGCGGCAAGCCCTTCAACGTGCGCAACAGCCGCTTCCGCAAGATGCTCAAGGAAATCGGCCAGCCGCGTCCGCGCAAGACGCGCGTCGTGAAGAAGTGAGCAGACAGGGGATAAAGTTTTAGGGGATAGTTGAAATGGCAGAAGAAAACAAGAATGCGCTGCAGCGCGGAGTCGTGGTGGAGTTCGACTTCACGGCGATAGACGGATCCCAGCTGCTGTTCGAGACGGCCAAGAAGGTGCTCAATGGGCACGGCGTCGACCTCACGGTCAAGCTTGAGGCGATGCGCCTTGTGGGCGGCAACTACCAGGGCGGTCTCAGCGAGCTCTTCGAGTTCCTTGGGTCGAAGGCCGACGCGGCGAAGGTGGCCCAGGAGCTCGCGGAAGCGTTCCGCGCGGCTCTCGGCACGCAGGCGGTGCAGGCCGTCACGCCCGGATTCAAGGCGTTCGTGAAGGCGCTCGTCGACAAGGGCGTGAAGGTGGTTGTGGCCACGCGCTCGGACGTCGAGCCGCTCAAGGCCGCGCTCGCCGAGTTCGACCCCGCGCTGGTGGTCACATACGCCGAACCGTCCAACACGTATGGCAACTGCAAGTGGGACGCCTGGCGCCGCGCGTGCAGCCAGAACGGCCTCATCGAGAAGCTCTCGGCGGCCGTAACGGGCTCCGGCAAGGGCGTGAAGAGCGCTCTCGTGGCAGGCATGAGCGCGCTCGCGATCGTGCACGACCACGTGGCTTATCAGGACTTCGGCGGCGCGGACGCGGTGGCGGAGCAGTTCGATGCTTCGCTTGCCGCCATTGTGTTCCGCATGCTGCACATGGAGTAGGCGGGCGCGCGAAATGACGGGCATCGAGAGACTGCATGCCATAATGACCCGTCTCCGCGATCCGGAGACGGGCTGTCCATGGGACAAGGTCCAGACGCTTGAGACGCTCAAGCCCTGCGTTCTCGAGGAGACGTACGAGCTCCTCGCCGCGATGGACCATCCCGAGGACAAGGCCAATCACGTGGAGGAGCTCGGCGACGTGCTCCTCCAGGTGATGTTCCAGTGCGTGATGGCCGAGCAGGAGGGGCGCTTCACGTTCGACGACGTGGCGAACGCCATCTCCGACAAGCTCGTGCGCCGCCACCCGCACGTGTTCGGCGACGTGGTGGCGCGCGACCCTGCGACCGTGCTGAAGAACTGGGAGCAGATCAAGCAGCAGGAGCACCGCAAGGAGAGCCGCCACAGCGCCCTCGACGGCGTGCCGCCCGTGCTGCCAGGCCTCCTCAAGGCCCAGCGCACGCAGGAGAAGGCCGCACGCGTGGGCTTCGACTGGAAGGACGCCGATGGCCCGCGCGAGAAGATCCGCGAGGAGGCCGCCGAGCTCGACGAGGCCGTGGCCGCAAGCGCCGACACCTCCCTCGACCCGCACGTGAAGGAGGAGCTGGGCGACCTGCTCTTCGCAGTCGCAAACCTCGCGCGCCACCTGAAGGTGGACGCCGAGAGCGCCCTCGAAGGCACCACCGCCAAGTTTGCGCGGCGCTTCCGCGCCGTGGAGGCGGCAGCAAAGGCCGAAGGACGCGACCTCAAGGCGATGACGCTCGCCGAGATGGACGCCCTCTGGGACGCCGCAAAGGCCGCAGAAGGCGGCGTAACTGAAAATTAAATGGAGCAATTACGATGAAGTGGACTAAGCTGATGATACAGACTCTCCGCGAGGATCCTGGCGACGCGGAGATCGACTCGCACAAGCTTCTTGTGCGCGCCTCGCTCGTGAAGAAGATTTCCGGCGGGCTCTACACCTACCTGCCTCTCGGCATGCGCACCCTCAACAAGGTAGCGGCAATCGTGCGCGAGGAGATGGACCGCGCCGGCGCGCAGGAGATCGTGATGCCGATCCTGCAGCCCGCCGAGCTCTGGAAGACGAGCGGGCGCTGGGAGACGATGGGCCCCGGGCTCTTCCACCTCAAGGACCGCGGCGCTCACGAATACGCCCTCAGCCCCACGGCCGAGGAGGTGGTGACCGACCTCGCGAAGAACATCGTGAGCTCCTATCGCCAGCTGCCCGCCACTCTCTACCAGATCCAGTGGAAGTTCCGCGACGAGATACGCCCGCGCTTCGGCCTCATGCGCTCGAAGGAGTTCCTGATGAAGGACGCGTATTCCTTCGACGTCTCGCTCGACGCGGCCGACGCAAGCTATATGGCGATGTTCAACGCCTACAAGCGCATCTTCGCGCGCTGCGGCCTCAAGGCATACCCCGTGGAGGCCGATACAGGCGACATCGGCGGCAAGTTCTCCCACGAGTTCCACGTGCTCGCCGACTCCGGCGAGGACGGCATCGCGTTCTGCGACGGCTGCGGCTATGCGGCCAATCTCGAGAAGGCGGAGCGCAGCGTGTCCAAGCGCGACGACGCCCCATGCCCTGACTTCGAGGAGGTGCACACCCCTGGCGCCAAGACGATCGACCAGGTCTCCGCATTCATGGGCGTGCCGGGAAGCGCGTTCGTGAAGTCGCTCGTGTACTCGGCCGACGGCACGCCTGTGATGGTGTGCGTGCCGGGCGACCGCGACGTGAACGACGTGAAGCTGCGCCACTTCCTCGGCGTGAGGAAGCTCGAGCTCGCCGACTACGAGACCGTTCTCCAGGCCACTGGCGCAAACGCCGGCAGCGTGGGCCCCGTGAGGCCCGCATGCACAGCGATGCGCATCGTGGCCGACCAGTCCCTCGCAGGGGCGCGTGGCTGCATCACGGGCGCCAACCGCGACGACTACCACCTCAAGAACGTCGACCTCGCACGCGACACGCGTCTCGCCGATGCCGACTTCGCCGACCTCGTGGTCGCGCAGACTGGCGACATCTGCCCTCACTGCGGCAAGACGATGGCCATCCGCCGCGGCATCGAGGTGGGCCACGTGTTCAAGCTCGGCACGAAGTACGCCGACGCCTTCAACGCAGTCTTCAAGACCGACGACCTCAAGGAGAAGACGATGGTGATGGGCTGCTACGGAATCGGCATAAGCCGCACCTTGCAGGCCGTCATCGAGCAGAGCCACGACAAGGACGGCATCATCTGGCCTTCGGCAGTCGCTCCGTACCAGGTGGTGATCGATCTTCTTGACCCGGCGGACGAGTCCGTCGCGAATGTGGCTGCGGAACTCGAGGCGCAGCTTGAGGAGAAGGGCGTGGACGTGATCGTGGACGACCGCGAGGAGCGTCCCGGCGTGACGTTCAAGGACGCAGACCTCATCGGCTTCACCGTGCGCGTGGTCGTTGGCGCAAAGGGGCTCGCCAAGGGCGGCGTGGAAATCAAGGCGCGCAAGGACCCGAAGGAGGCGATGAAGATCGTTCCTCCAGCAGAGGCCCCCGCCGCCATCCTCGAGCTGCTCGCCAGCTGCTGACGAGCGCTCGCTGCAGCGGCGACGCGCCTTGCAGGCGCCAGGCATTGGGCAATCAGAACGGAGGCGGTTCATGGGAAGAATAGG
Source organism: Kiritimatiellia bacterium (assembly GCA_017459225.1). GTDB lineage: Bacteria > Verrucomicrobiota > Kiritimatiellia > RFP12 > UBA1067 > RUG572. The sequence continues at coordinate 4,406 of JAFUDL010000128.1, read as the reverse complement.
ATTTTTGTTTATGATGGGGATTGCTGCGGCTGCCGCGTTCGCGGCGGCCGGGCCGGAGGCGCATGTGGACGGCGTCGTGGCTGAGGTGCTCGCGAACGTGGCGAAGATCAAGGCCGTGAAGCCCGATGCCAAGCCGATGGCGTTCTGGGACTTCGACGGCACGATCCTGAAGGGCGACATCACCGAGGGCCTTGAGGAGGACGGCAGGCAGAAGTTCGCCGGCCTCATGGAGGAGACGATCAAGGCCGGCCTCTCGCCGGTTTATTCCGGCGAGAAGGGCTGGCTGCAGTACCGCGACGTGGACTATCCGCGCATGAACGCGATCGGCCGCTGGCTCGCCTGGCCATACAACGCCCAGGTGTACGAGGGCGTTGAGGAGCGCGCGATTGTGCGCTTCTGCGAGGCGAAGGTGGAGAGCGTGTACAGGAAGTGGTACTTCGCGTCGTCGATGGCGATTTGGCGCGCGCTTGAAAAGGCGGGCGTGGAGAACTACGTGGTGAGCGCGAGCCCGGAGGTGTACGTGAAGTCGACCGCGAAGTCGCTGGGAGTGTCGCCGAGCCGCGTGAGGGCGATACGCGTGGAGGTGGAGGGCGGAAGGATGACCACGAAGGTGGTCCATCCGGTGCCCTACGGCGAGGGAAAGGTGGAGAACGTGCGCATGCTGCTGCTCTCGCGTCCGAACGGAGTTGCCGTGGCGGGCTTTGGCAACAGCTACTCGACTGACGGCGCGTTTCTGCGCTACATCGTGTCGCAGCCGCTGCCGGGGGGCGCGAAGGGATTTGCCCTTATGATCAACGGCGGCAAGGAGAAGCCGGGCTTCGAAGGTCTCTTCAGAAGAGTGGATCAGGCGGTCGTGGTTGGCGAATGAACGAATGAAAGGAACTGTAAAATGAAGAAGATTCTTTTTGCATCTGTCGTCGCGGCTGCGTTCGCCGGCGTGTGGGCCGCGCGTCCCGACTACTGGAAGCCGAACTACGACAAGTCGAAGATCGCGCCGTACACGCTTGAGGATCCGCTCACGTTCGTGGACGGCACGAAGGTGGCGACGCCTGCGGATTGGGCGCGCAGGCGGCGCGAGATACTCGGAATCTTCGCGAAGGAGATGTTCGGCCAGGAGCCGCCCGCGCCAGAGACGGTTGTGATTGAGAAGGTGGAGGAGGGCGTTACGCTCGCCGGCTTCGGAATACGCCGCCAGTACCGCATGTGGTTCAAGGCCGACAAGAGCGGCCCTGCAATCGACTGGCTGGTGCTGTTGCCGCGCTGGGCCAAGAAACCGGCCCTGCCAATTATCTTCCTCAACTACGGCGGCAACTACGAGCTCATCCGCGACAAGCAGGTGGTCACGCCCGACATGTGGATCGCGCTGCGCCCCGCGCACAAGTGCGTGGAGGATCTGCGCGGAAGGTACGAGGACATGAACAGCGTGGAGTTCGTGTTTCCGGCGCACATGATCCTCGCGCGCGGGTACGCGCTCGTCACGGCGTGCTATGCGCAGGTCTCGCCCGACGTCAGCCCGCGCGCCGACGGAACGGTTCCCGCCGGAAGCCCGTCGCCGTGGTCGGGCGTCTTCGACCTCTGGCCTAAGCGTGACCCCGCGCGCGACGACAACACCACTTCGATCGGCGCCTGGGCGTGGGCGCTTTCGCGCGGACTCGACCTCGCTCTCAAGATTCCGGAGCTCGACGCGAAGAAGGCCATTGCGGCAGGCTATTCCCGCCTTGGAAAGACCGCCCTGCTCGCGGCCGCGCGCGACGAGCGCTTTGCGGCGTGCGTGCCAAACCAGACGGGCGGCGGGGGGTGTCCGCTCGCCAAGCGCGACTGGGGCGAGAACGTTGCCACCGAGATGCGCAGCTTCCGCCACTGGTACTGCCCTGCGTACAAGAAGTATGAGAAGGATCCCGCGAAGCTGCTCACGTTCGACCAGCATCTTCTCCTTGCCTCGATCGCGCCGCGCAAGCTGTTCGTGCAGGGGTTCGACGTCCAGTGGTTCGACCCGGAGGGCGAGTACCTGGCGTGTCGGGCCGCGTCGCCCGCATGGACCTTCCTCGGCAAGAAGGGCCTTCCCGACGTGCCGTATCCGGCCGACTACTCCACCGCCTGCATCGGCGAGGATCTCGCCTTTGTGCGGCGCACCGAGGGCCACGGATACTCCGCGCACGACTGGACGTGGCTGATGGACTTCTGCGACACGCTCAAGGACTAGCGTTGCAATCTGGTGAGGAATCCTCAGCAGATGCGCCCGACGTTCTTCCGATTCGTTGGCCGTAGTTGTCTCGCCGCTGCCGATGTGATATACTGTGTGCATGGGAAGTTTCCTTCTACATCTGGTGTGGCCTTGCCTTGCGGCGATATGCCTGTTCGGCCTCGTCTGCTTCGCGTGGCGCCGCCGGCTGAGGAACGCTGCCGTTGCGGCGCTAGCGGCGGTGCAGTCGCCCATGACCGCCGGCCCGGACGACGCGCTCGTGCTCGATCCCGGCGCGGACAGCACGACGCTGTTCGACTTCCTCCTCTTCGGACGCCTTCCTGCGTTCGCCGGACCGTCCGGCCTCCCCCGCCTCTCCGGCATGGCCGCCGGTTGGTTTTCTTGGAAATGTTTATAAAGGGGCACTATGGCTGGTTGGGGGAATTGTTTTTGATTTTGCCTGTCCTGAAAAAATGACCAATGATAAATGAGGAATTCACCATGGCAAGAATCGGCTGTTGTAGCGTAATTGTTTCTTTAGTTGTAACGCTTGTTGGCTGCGCGAACTATAAAGAACGGGCATACGAGATTGCGTTTGAATGCGAAGAGCGGAATCCTCCGAGCAAAGAGGGGCGGGAAGATGCGGTGCCTCATGTTGAAGACAATGAGACGCGTTGGAACTTTCGGAAAGAAGAAGTTCGAAGAACTGAAGTGAGTTCGTCTCCAATTACATTCTCCGGAAAGAAGGTCACTGTAGAATGCTGTGACGACAACATTGTGATTCGTGACGCAGGTAGTGGAAATGTGCTGGCAGAGCATCCGTCTGGCTTAAGTCATTTTTTGCAGTGCGCTGCTTGCCTCGACAAAAGACAACAGCAGTTCCTGCTGGTGGTAAAGGGAATTAGGCCATATTACGATTGGTCAACGATACATGTTTTTGATGAGGATTTTGATTGCGTTTGGGAGTATAGAATACCAGGGAGGCGTTGGATGGTCGTGAACAATGGAGATAGTGTGTCCTTCTGCCATTGGTACAACAATCATCGATTAGAAGTTAATTTCTGGCCAGGGTTTGTTGATGTGAAGTCCTTGGAGTCAAACAAACATTGATTTAGGACGGTCATTCAGAATTGTGAAATGGGCGGGGCGGGTATAATGGTTAAGATATTAACAATCTTTCTCGTCAGAGCCGTGCTATTTGTTTTGCTGTTGAGGATATTCTTTGTCCAGTGTATGAGGTCGCAATCAGGCGCATCAACGAAAGGTCCGGCACTAAGTGAAAGTGTCAGCACGGGAGAGCGGCGTGGTAGGGACGGCTCCCCGAGCCGTCCGCGATGATGTGCCGTTGATGCTGCGGTGGCGGTTCATTGCGGCGCGCACGGGGTGCGCGCCCTAGCATTTGTCGCATTGGTTGGCGAGGCGTATTCAATATGTTGTCTCTTGTTGCCTATGCTGCCTCCGTGCGAGAACATTGTTCGGACTGTTCTCGTGGTGTTTGCCTGCTTCAGCGCGGCATTTCTCGTATGGAAGGGGCGTTGGCGATCCTCCGTCAGACGCTGCCTTGAAGGCGTCTGCCGACCGAGGCCCGTACTGGCGGAGGTCCTGCGCGACGAAGGGGATGAAAAACGAGATTACGGTACGTATGAAATATCGGGGAGGGTGCCGGGACTGGCGGTGGTGAGGGCGGGGGCCGTGTGGCTGAAGGTGGCGGCGGGCGCGAGGGGCGGCCCGACTGTGCTGATGGAGAGGCTCGAGGCGCTGACGGCGGGCGAACTGTACAGGCAGGACGTTCCTGAATCGGACGGACAGAAATATCCGCCGCGCAAGGCGAGAGTGCTCGCCATGGTGCCACCTGGTGGATATTGGAGGGATTTGCCTGTAAGAGTCCAAAAGGCGTACTTGAAGGGGAGCTACAATCTCCCCGGCGGGAAAACAGGAATGACAAGAAGGCTGTCGTGGAATGCGCCCAGCCTGACTCTAACTTGTGCGCTTGCGCAGAACCAGACGGAGAGATGCCACCCTGAAGAGAATCGTCCGTTGACTGTCAGGGAGTATGCGCGGATACAGACGTTTCCTGATGACTGGGAGTTTGCCGGATCGATTATGATGCAGTACAGGCAGATTGGGAATGCTGTGCCTGTGAACCTCGCGGAGTGTATTGGGCATTGTCTGGTACGGGCGTTGAACGGATTAGAGCCTTATCATAAAGGGGCAGACAGTTTAT
>JAFUDL010000127.1 GCA_017459225.1 Kiritimatiellia bacterium | reverse complement strand
CGTGACGGGCAGGTTGTGCCAGGGCACGCCGCGCGACACGCTCTGGGCGAACGGCGCCTGCGTGGGCGCCGAACCGAATGGGTCCGTGAGCTTGAACATGTGGGACTCCCTGTTAGAACGGCAGGAACACGATGCCGTAGATCGAGGCGGGCTTGCCGTCGAGGGCGCGCAGCGAATGCGTGACGACGCTGTTGTAGTAGGCGGTGTCGCCTGGGCCGAGAACGGTCTTCTCGCAGCCGTAGGTGAGCTCCACCTCGCCGGCGATGCAGATGATCAGCTCCTCGCCCTCGTGGGACGACACCTCGTCCACGCCGTCCGCCGCGAACTCGATGCGGAACGGATCCATGTGGCGGTCGGGCTTGCCGAGCGCGAGCGAATGCGACGCGTAGCCGAGCGTGTTAGCGCCCTCCGCGGCCACCTTCGCCGCCTCGAGGTCCACGGCGCGCGTGATGATCGGGTCTGGCTTGAACTGGTCGTCCATGAACGTGCCCAGCCTCTGCCCGAGCGCGCGGGAGAGCTTCGTCAGCACGCCAAGCGCGGGAAGCACCTCGCCGTCCTCAATGGACGCTATCGTGGCCACCGTCACGCCGCTCTTCGCCGCCAGATCTCCAAGAGTCATCTTCAGCTTGTCGCGGAACATCTTGATTCGTTTTCCGACGTTCTTTTCCTTAGGCATCTCTTTCACTCCTTCGTCCCGGCATGCCGAGCAGCCGAAAACAATTTAATTACATTGACTTCAACGCGAAAGGCGCGGGATCACCCCCGCGCCTTCTCATTCCGGCGCGGGGCCGGATCTCGCTGTTCTCGTTCACCCCTCGACGGGGACGATCGTCGCGTACTTGCCGGTCTTCTTCGTGACGAACTTCACCTTGCCGTCCTTAAGGGCGAAAAGCGTAAAGTCACGGCCGCAGCCAACGTTTGCGCCGGGATGGATCTTCGTGCCGCGCTGGCGGACGATGATCGAGCCGGCCTTGAGAAGCTGGCCGTCGTAGGCCTTGACGCCAAGATACTGGGGGTTCGAGTCGCGGCTGTTGCGTGCAGATGCGGAAGTTGCCATTGTCGTTTATCCTTTCTGCGCTTAGGCGATGGCCTTGACCGTCGCGACCGTGTACTGCTGGCGATGACCCACCGTGCGGCGGTATCCCTTGCGGCGCTTGGCCTTGAAGTTGATCACCTTCTCGCCCTTCTTGGCGGGAGCGACGATCGTGAGCGTGACCTTGGCGCCCTCCACGTAGGGCGCGCCAACCTTGAGCGTCGTGCCGTCAGAAACGGCGCAGACGGTATCGAGGACAACCTCCTCGCCTTCGGTGACCGAGAGCTTTTCAATCTCGATCCTGTCGCCGGTCTTCACAAGCACCTGCTTGCCGCCGGTTTCGAGTACTGCGTATGCTTCCATGTTGTTTCCTTGTTGTACTTGCCTTTTCCATGAGAAGCACCTGCCTCTCTAAAAAAGCGGCAAATAGTATATCAAAACGGCGCGAGACGCACAAGATGGAAAATGAGAAAATAAACGGGCGGGAATTGTGCGCACGTAGTCGCCCGGTCCAAGCGTCTCGGCCTTGCCGCCAGGAGGCGTCACCTTCGCCCTGGTGCCGGGCGGAATCGCGAACTTCCATTCAAGGCCGCCGTCCGGCAAGTAGCGCCACTCGCTCTTCACCACGCCGAACTTCGTGCGGTATGAGGCCTTGCAGAAGCCGACGCGCCTGTCGGGCCTTGGCGCAAGCGTGAACTCTGCGTACCCGCCCTTCTCGCCGGGACGTATCCCCGCCATCGTACGGTTCATCCATCCCATCACCGCGCCGTAGGCGTAGTGGTTGAAGCTGTTCATCGCCACCGGACCAAACCCGCGCTCCTTCGTGTAGCCGTCCCACCGCTCCCAGATCGTCGTCGCGCCCTGGTCCACGGAGAAGAGCCACCCTGGACACTCGTGCTGCAGCAGCACCGAATACGCGAGCCCAGGATCGTCCATCACGTCCGCCAGCACGTCGAGCAGAATCGGCGTTCCGAGGAATCCCGTTCCGATCTTGAAGTTGCCGCGCCTGATGCTGGCGGCGAGATCGGCCTTCGCCGCGGCCTCGGCGTCCTTCGACGGGAAGAGCCCCAGCCACAGCGGGAAGAGCGCGGGCGTCTGCATGTCGCGATATCGCTCCGCGAGCCTGCCGCGGTGGTCGAGGAAGAGGTCGCGGTAGCGTTTGACCGACTTCGCCTCGCGCGCGGCGTAATCCTTGGCGGACTTCTCGTCGCCTATCGCGCGCGCCATCTCACGCATCATCCTGAGGTCGCTTATGTGGAAGCAGGCGCCGAGCATGTCCCAGTACTGCATGTGGTCCGCCTTCGTCTCGCCGTCCCAGAACGGCTTCGCGGCGTACGGCGCACCCCAGCCGCGGCGCCAGCTTTCGTACCGCGCGGGCGCGAGCCAGTCGGCGCACTGGTTCTCGCCGAGTGGCGTTGTCCAGTCGGTGCGGTCGATAAGCGCCATGAACTTCTGCATCGCCTCCCAGTTCGCCTTGACGACGGCGGCGTCGCCGAACTGCCGCCACAGCGTGTACGGCACGATCACGCCTGCGTCGGACCAGCCGATCATATATCCGCGCTCGCCGGACATCGGCGCCATGATGCTGAAGGTGCCAGCGTACTTGTTGTTGCCGCCTACCTGGGAATCGCGCATGTCCGTCATCCACTTCGAGAGGAACCCGTACACGTCCGCCGCGTACACCGCCGCCCCCGCGAACGCCTGCGTGTCGCCCGACCATCCCCAGCGCTCGTTGCGCTGCGGGCAGTCCGTCGGCACCGAGAGGTAGTTGGAGCGCATACCCCACACGCAGTTGGAGATGAGCCGGTTCAGGTCCTCTCGCCCAGTCTCTATCGTGCCCGTCTCGTCCTCGGGCGCTATGGACATCATCGGCAGAAACCTCAGGCTCTCGATCTCCACTCTCGCCGTCGTCGCAAACGAGAAGTATCTTCCTCCGAAGAAGGTGAACGACGGGCTGTACCTCTCCTTCCCGCTTCCCGCGAACTTGTACGTGATCGCCGTTCTCGCGCTTCTGTAGTTTGCGAAGTACGCGCTTCCCGCAGGCCCGTCGTTGCCGCGCCTCTTCTCGCCGTTGCCGTCGTTGAGCATCTCGGCGGGATGCGCGGCGAGCTTCGTCCCGGCGGGCGCCGTTGCCACGATCTCCGGCACGCCTGCCGCGTTCTGCCCGAAGTCCACCACAAGCCGCTCGTCGCCAGGCTCCAAGACGATGCGCTCGCCGTCCCTGTAGCGCCGCAGCACCTTCGCCTTCCCGTGCGCATCCTTCGACGCGCCCTCAGCGCCTTTCCACACGTAGATCTCGCGAGGCGCAAGCGCAAGGTCGCGCCGCGTCTTCACCGTGCGTCCCTCCACCGGCGTGACAGCTCCCTTGAACTCGCCGTTGATCTTCGCGCAAGGCCAGTCCACATCGCCGGTCGCGCGCCACGACGCGTCGACGCGCGCGTCGTACGTCTCGCCCCAGTAGATCGTGGCGTGCACCACGTTTCCGCCGTACGATCCCCGCCATGTCGTGTCGGTGGGAATCGAGACCTTCGTTCCATCCGCCTTCTCGATCTCGAGAACTCCCCAGAAGCTGGAGAGCTTTCCGCGGCGGCTCACGATAGCGTCGCGCCACCAGCCAGTGGAGACTTCGGCGGCAAGCACGTTGCGGCCCTTCTTCACAAGCGGCGTCACGTCGTACGAGAACGAGTGGCGGCGCTTCGCCACGTGCGTGAAGCCAGGCTTCAGGCAGTCATCCGCTCCCACCTCGCCGCCGTTCATGTACGCGCGAAACACGCCAAGGCCAGAAACCGTCCATGTGGCGCGGCGCACTTCGCCGCCGCACTCGAACGTCTTCACGAACCTCGCGGTGTCGCACACATTGTCGTCGCCCTTCGGAACCGGTCCATCCACCGCGATGAACGCCGCAAGAAACATTGCCAGCATTTTTGCTCTCCTTCTTTGACCTTGAACCGCGCAATAAAACTCTTCAGCTGCGCTCTTGCCTTACATGCCTCAATTGTTGTATAATATCCGCACCTTTCAGGAGGGTTGGCGGAGCGGTCGATCGCGGCGGTCTTGAAAACCGTTGACCATTCACGTGGTCCGGGAGTTCGAATCTCTCACCCTCCGCCACTTGCCGCGCGAAGGCCGCGCGGATAATCAGCACGACGTCACGAAGTCGTCGAGGAGGCCGGCCATCACGCCCTTCGCCGCAGCAGACGCGGCAATCACCTCTTCGTGGCAGAGCGGCTTCGCCGATATGCCGGCCGCGAGATTGGAGACTAGCGAGAGCCCGGCCACCTGCATTCCGCACGCATGGGCGAACACGGCCTCGGGAACGGTGCTCATTCCCACCACGTCGGCGCCAAGGTGTCCGTATGCTCGTATCTCCGCCGGCGTCTCGAATGCCGGACCAGATGTGAACGCATACACTCCCTCCATCACGCGAAGGCCGCGCCTGTTCGCAGCGCCGTGCAGCACGTCGCGAAGATGCTGCGTGTAGATTTCCGTCATGTCGGGGAAACGCGCGCCCCACTCGGGATTGTGCGGACCTATCAGCGGATTGATGCCCACGGTGTTCACATGGTCACGCAGAATCACGAAGTCGCCCGCGCGCAACGCGGGATTGAGCCCGCCTACCGCGTTCGTGAGCAGGATCTTGCGTCCGCCCATTCTCCTGAAGAGCTCCACAGGGAGCACCACTGCCTCCCAGCCCACGCCCTCGTACCAGTGGCGGCGTCCGCAGAACGCGGCGATGCGGCGTCCGGCGCGCTCGTAGAGACGGAACTCGCCCGCATGGCCTGCCACCGTGGCCGCGCCAAGGCCCGGGATGTCGGCATACGAGAAACGCGCGATCGTGCGGTCGCACGTGAGGGCGTCGCCCCAGCCGCTGCCGAGAACTATCGCGAGGTCGGCGGGGCGATTGAAGCATTCGTCCGGCAGGAATCCCGCCGCGGCGTCAAAGAACTTCGTGTCCATTCCAGGTGATCCTTCCTTCTAGCGCCGTGCACACGGGCCATGCGGCGAAGCGCATTCCAGTGAACGGCTGGTTTGATGATTTCGTGTGAAAGAGAGACGGGTCCACGGCGCGGTTCGCCTTGAGGTCGATCACCGTGAAGCTGCTTGCGGAAGGCGTCTCGCCGATTAGGGCGGCGGGACCGGTCGTCCACCTAGCGGCCCAGTCGGCGGGGCTCATGCCCTCCTCCTCCACCATCACATGCCATGTTATCGCGGCGGCGGTCTCAAGGCCCACTATGCCGTTTGCCGAAGTTGCGAAGCCGCCCTGCTTGCGCGAGGCGTGGTGAGGGGCATGGTCCGTCGCGAAGAGCCCCAGAGTGCCGTCCTTCACGCCTTCGCGAATCGCCGCCACGTCCTCGCGCGTTCCAAGTGGCGGCGCCATTTTCCAGTTGGCGTCGTCGCGCGGGATGTCGTCGCACGAGAGCAGCAGATGGTGCGGTGTGGCCTCGCCCGTCACCGGCAGGCCTTCGCGCCGCGCCGCGCGGATGAGCTCCACCGTGCCTGCGCACGAGATGTGCTGCACGTGGAGCGCGCAGCCCGTCACGCGGCAGATCGAGATGTCGCGCCGCACGGCCTCGGTCTCTGCCTCGGGAGGCATCACAGGAAGGCTAAACCGGCGCGCCACGGCGCAGTCGCGCATCACGCCGCCTGCGAGCAGAGACGGCACCACGGCATGCTGCATCACGGGGCGTACGAGCTTTGCCGCGCGTCGCATCGCCGCCTCCATCACATGGGCGTCTTCCACGAACGAACCGTCGTCCGTGAATGCCACCGCGCCCGCCGCGGCAAGCGCCTCGAGGTCTGCCACTTCGCGCCCGAGTCGTCCCTTGGTGATGCACGCGGAAGGCGCGATGCGCACGGGCAGAGACGCATCGTCGATCTGCTCGCGCAGCCACTCAGCGCTGTCGCCAGCAGGCGTGGTGTTCGGCATCGTGGTGACGCACGTGAAGCCTCCAGCGGCAGCAGCCGCTGCGCCCGTCGCGCGCGTCTCAGCCTCCGGCGTGCCGGGATCGCGGAAGTGCACGTGCACGTCGCGCAAGCCGCCCGGCACGATGAAATACCTGGATTCGTCGCGGTACCGCTCTGGCACCGCCGCGGCGTCTACAGCAGAACCATGTGTGTTGACACTATTTGACATGGCCCTATTATACCAAATTTTCACGGTGCGCGCGAAAATTCAGCGGGGCTCGTCGTCGTCGGCAATGCCGAATCCGCGCGGACCGTAGATGCCGTTCCCCGAGCTGATGAACGCGCTGTGCGTCCGCTTGTCCACCCAGCCGGGCTTGCCGCCCGCCATGTACGGCTGGTGGAACGCCTCCACGTGGCCGTCGAGAAACGCCATATTGCAGTGGCGCTTCGCGCCGAAGCAGTGGCGGAAGGCCTGCGTGCCGGCCTTGCGGAGCGAGGCGGAGGAGTTGTCGTAGAGCTTGTCCTGGAACGGCGCGCGCATGAACTTGTTCGGCCCGCCCGAGTATCCGCCGTCGCCGAACACCACCACGCGCTCGGGATGGAGCACCGCGTCGAAGCGGGTAGGATACATGCGCGCGCCCCTGTCGTTCTCAACGCGGCCGAGAAAGCAGACGTTGTAGTTGTAGCCCGTCATGCGGTTTCCGTCCCAGTTGTCGCTCTGCTCCTGGACGCACTTGGGGCAGCACATCACGCTGTCAGCGCGCCAAGTTCCGAACATCTCGCCGCACTGCCATCCCCTGGCGGAGGCGAGACGGCGGAAGTCCCAGCAGAACGACGCATACTCGCGCCACGACGCCACGCCGTGCAGGTCGGGACGCTCCCGTGGATAGAGGAAGTTCGCGCTCGCGCCCGTGCAATACGTCTCGTCGTGCGTGGACGGCTCTATCATTCCCCACGGGAAGTATCCCTCGCTCTGCGAATAGTCGAAGCACAACAACGCCAACTGCCGCAGATTCGACCTGCATTCGGCGTCCAGCGCATCTTCCCTCGCGTTCTTCACAGTCGGCACGAGAATCGCGGCGAGCAGCAGGATCATTCCCGCCACGAACATCATCTCGAAAACTGTGAACCCTTGCCGCATCAATCGACTTCCAGCGCCAGTTTGAAGAACCTTCCCTCGACAGAGGCCGGCATCGAGAAGGTGTTTAGCCATGTTCCGTCGGCCTGCCTTTCGGACAAAACGAACGTTGGCACGACGGAAGTCCATTCCGCGCCGAGGGTATCGGCCTTCTTCGCCACAAGCCCCTTAGGCGTTCCGGTGAACTGGACGGGCGAGCGGAGAGCGAAGACGTGTTCCGTCTTGCCGGGCGTGAACGACTCTAGCTTGAACTGCACGCTCGCCGGAACCGCTTGCGCAGGCCCAACTCCATACAGGTAGTTGAGGCCGTTTGGCAGTCCGTTCGCCGCAGTCGCATCTGGCGTCGCCTGCCAGGCCGTTGCCCAGTCCGGATAGCTGCGCTCGCGCCACAGTTCGTAGCCCGATGCAGGCGCGACGTCCGCCACGGCGTCGATCTCAGGCTCCGTGAAACCGAAGTCGCCGTCGTCGCTCGGCTCCTCGGAATACGCGCAGGATATCTTCACATAGCGGAACCACTTGCGCCCCTGCGCGTTGACGGGCAGGCCGTCAACGTCCGCAAGATCGTACCCCGCTCCGCCGGCCGAGCCGTTGTAGCGCTGGCACAGCTCGGCGAGCGTGAGGCCTGCGCAGTCGGAGAAGTCGATGCGCGGATCGACCGGAAAGGTCGCGTCGGTCTTCGCACCCCACCATCTGTTGCCGTCGTAGAGCGAGGCGTCGGCGTTGGAAGGATCGTAGCGGTGGCCTAGCGTGGGCGCAAAGCCATCGCCCGTGCGCCACTTCGAGCTCGTGTACCAAGGACCGTCCTTGCTCTGTGCCACCTCGATGACAGACTCTTCAGGGAAGCCCCCGCCCGTGAGCCGGCATTGCGCGGGGTCGTCGAGCGCAGTCATGCCGGTTGAGGACGTCTTCGTGCAGCCGGAGTTGCCGAACACGATGAAGTCCACCCCGAACGGATTGTCGGGATCGTCCACCACGTCATGGTCAAACGCGATCGTAACATACCCCGGCTCCTCGTCGTCGGGCGAGACGAGCGAAAGGTGCAACCCCTTCGCGTATGCCGGCACGACAGGATTCGCCACGCCGCCGTATACGTCGGACGACACCCCGCCCATGCTCCCCGAATAAAGCGGCACGAACCGCGCCGGCTCGCCCAGCACGTTCTCAGGGGCCTTGAACCACGGGTGCGTGGCTCCGGTGGAGCACTCCACCACCTCCGCGCCAAACGGCGATTCGGCCGCGGCGGATGCGGCCGCCAATGCGGCAGCGAAGGCAAACAGTCCCTTGACAAGCCGGTATTTCATCGCAGTACTATCCTTATCTTCCTCCGCCAGGCGCGTCGGAAACAACTATCTTGAAGAACTCGCCCTTCGCCGCCGGCTTTCTTGTCCTCTCCAGCACCACCTTGCCGCTCCGGGCGCACACCCATTCCGCTGGTGCCGAGAAGCCTCCTGAAACATCTTCCGCCGCCGCGATTCCATACCACAGGCCGTCAATCACGTTTCCAGGCACAATTCTAACCGTCGTGCTTGTAACGGAAAACGGACTGTCTTCCCCCGACGCCGCAATGGTCGGCGCGGCGGCCGCGTTGAGGGCGAGCACTACGTTCTTCCCCGAGACGGACATGTCGAAGTATTCGGGCGCCGCATACGTCTGAAGCGTTCCGGCGGCATCCGTGCCAATCGTGACCCTTTTCGCCGCGGCATCTACGCACGACTCTTCCGGCAGAGTGACTGCCTTGCCGCCGCGCGCGGCGAAGAACGCGCCGTCCAGGCTCGCGAACATATCCCCGCCGACCTTTGGCAGACTTGCCGCTAAAGCCGCGGCAGGCTCCGCGGCGGCGATGGATGCGTCGAGCTCCGCAAGATAGTCGCCCTCGTTGTATGCGAGGACGACCCACGCGCCGTCGGCAAGCCGCAGTTCGCCGATTCCCACCGACGCCCATGTGTAGGCAGTCGCGCCGGTGCGGAAGAAATTGTCCGGCTCGGTCACGAGATTGAAGTAGTGGTACACCCACGTGTTCCAGTCGTCGGGGTTCACGTAGTCCACCGAATACGGCGCAATCCACGCCGACGGATCCGACGCGGAATACGCCTTCCAGTTGTACGTCACGCCGCCCACGTCGGCCGCGTCGTATCCGAACGTGTCGAGATTGAATCCCCAGCTCTCCGAGGTGATGTGCGGCACAAGCCTGCGGTCTGCGGAGGCAATCGATTCAAGCGCCTCCTTCACAGTGGGCGCCTCGCCGTTCCATCGGCAGCCCCAGGCGCGCGTCCTGCCGGCGCCCCAGGAAATTGCGATTCCGGCCGTGTTCGCGCCGGCTCCCACCCAGTATCTTATGTCGCCGAGGCGGAATGTGCGCGTTGCGGCCGCGGGCGTCTTCTCAGGCGCGAACTCGTCGACGATGTAGGTCCAGCCGGTCATCTCCATGGAATAGGCCGCAAAGCGCTGCACCAGCCATTGTCCGTTGACGGGGAACACGCCCGTGGTGACGGCATCAGTGCGTCTCCATTCGAGAGCCTCGAACGTCTCGCCAGTCGCATACGCCGCCGCCCAGTCGTCGCCGACCATGTACATGTTTGGCTCGTCGATCTCGTCGTCGTCATACTCGCTGTCGTCGTAGTCGTACCACGGCTGCGGGAAAAGATCGTCCTTGTCGCTCTTGGCGTAGGTCTTGCCCGTCTGGAACGTGCCGCCGTCGTCGTCCACGTCGTATCCGAATCCGCTCACCCATCCTGAGTCGGAGATGAATGAGGCGAGGCGGGGATCGTCGGCTGCGATCTCGTCGAGTATCGTCTTGAAGCTAGGCGCGTTGCCGTTCCAGCGGTAGCCCCAGGCGAAGGATGAGTTCGCGACGCTGCCGTCGTTGAAGTCGATCACCACGGCGCACTCATTCGTACCGCTTCCGACCCAGTACTTGATGTCCTTGAACGAAAAGCCCCATGACGAGGCCGACACCAGCGAAGCAGCGGCAACAGCCGCTGTCGCAAACAACTTTCTGCTCTTCATTTTCGTGCTTTCCCTTTTATGCGAAGGTATGCTGCCATGGACGCGCAATCGTCTCCTGGCTTCCGGCTTAAAGCCTCCTCCGCCGCCTTCGCAGGCCACCCGGCCCACTGGAAATGGCGGATTCGTATCCGGTCACAGTTGCGCAACAGCGCCCGAATCGCACGGGCTTCCGTTATCCGCGTCCTTGAAACGCACAATAGTATACCGCACTCCGCCCCGTGCCGTCAATCCCCAGCTCCGGAACGAACCAACGGCGTTGGGCTACATCACCGACTACTCCTTGCGCATCGGGACGACTAGCCTATCCGCTATCATCACCGGCGAATCCCACATTGGGACGTCGGAAAGAACCGTGACGTCATTTTCGTGCTGCACGCAATCCGCCGGGATGTCGAACACGCGGCCTGTGATCATTTCAACCCATGCAGGATGAGCGATATCACCGGGCATGTACAGCGTCACCCTGTCGAAGCCGAGCTCGCTTGAAGGACGCGAATCGGAGAACCAGCAGAAGCGCATCGTTCCGCCGTTTCGCGTGAAGCGAACGGAGGTGAGAGTGCGCTTGCGCGTGTCGCGCGGGTCAAACCTCTTCGTCACCTTGAAGTTAGGCTGCACAACGATCTTCTCGGAGTGCGCCTCGTCGTCGAGAAGGCCGAAGATGTTCTGCATCGCGAAGTAGCTCGGGCGGCGGTAGACGAACTCCTTGAGCGTGTTGGACCTCACGAGGCCGAAACTCTGCAGCATGAAAGTGT